>DAIESF010000069.1 GCA_027346425.1 Gemmatimonadota bacterium
CCGCGCGATAGCCCGCGAATTGCCCGCGCACGACATCCGCCGGCTGCAGCGCCGACATGGCCTTCAGCACTTTCGTCTTCTCGTCCCGAATCGATTCGCTGTCGGTGCCAACGGGTGGCTCCATCGCCAGGTTGGTGAGCACCTGCAAGAGATGGTTCTGGACGACATCGCGAATCGCACCGACCTGGTCGTAGAACGCTCCGCGTCCCGCCACGCCGAATCGCTCGGCCATGGTCAACTGAACACTTTCGACATGGGCCCGATTCCAGAACGACTCGAGCGCGGCGTTCGTGAAGCGGAAGTACAGCATGTTGTGCACCGGTCGCTTGCCCAGATAGTGGTCGATGCGAAAGATGGACGCCTCGTCGACGTGGGCCCGGAGGATCGCGTTGAGTGCACGTGCCGAGTTCTGATCGCGCCCGAACGGCTTCTCGAGAATGATGCGGGCGCCGCTGGTGCAGCCCGCACGCGCCAACTGTTCGACGACCTGCCCAAACAGAGCTGGTGGAATCGCGAGATAGTGCGCAGGGCGAGCGGAACCACCCAGCGCCTGCCGGAGCCGAACGAACGTCTCGGGGTCGTTGTAGTCACCGTCCACGTAGCGCAGCAATTGCGACAGGGTCTTGAACGTATCCGGATCGACAGGACTGCCATGCGCGGACAAGCTGTCGTGGGCACGCTGGATCAGTTGATCCACGCTCCACCCCGACTTTGCGACGCCAATGACCGGCACGTCCAGCACGCCGCGACGGATCATGGCGTAGAGCGACGGGAAGATCTTCTTGTACGCGAGATCGCCCGTGGCCCCGAAGAACACCAGCGCGTCGCTCTTCGGCGCCGTCGTCACGGCCGCCCCTCTGGCGTCGTGTGCCCCCCAGACGGTTCGCGATGGCCTCCGAAGGCGCGTCGCATGGCCGACAGCACCTTGTTCTGGAAGGTGGCGTTCCCCCTGGAGCTGAAGCGCTGGTGCAGCGCCGCCGACAGCACGGGGGTCGGCACCCCCTCGTCGATCGCCGCCATCACCGTCCAGCGCCCCTCGCCTGAATCCGATACCCGCCCCTCATAGCTCGACAGCTCGGGATCGTCGACGAGCGCAGCGGCGGTGAGATCCAGGAGCCATGATGCAATCACGCTGCCGCGACGCCATACCTCGGCGATGTTGGCCACATCGAAGGCGTACTGGTAGTGCTCCGGATTGCGCAGCGGCGTGGTTTCGGCGCTGGAGCTGGGCGGCGTCGTTCCCAGGTTGGCCGCACGCAGGACGCTGAGCCCTTCTGCATAGGCAGCCATCATCCCGTACTCGATGCCGTTGTGGACCATCTTGACGAAGTGGCCGGCACCGGCGGGACCGCAGTGCAGGTAGCCGAGTTCGGCAGTGCCCTGGCCCGACTCTCGCCCGGGTGTGCGCTCGACCTGGCCGAGCCCGGGTGCGAGCGCGGACAAGATCGGATTCAGGCGCGCGACCGCGGCGTCAGCACCGCCAATCATCAGGCAATAGCCCCGCGTGAATCCCCAGAGTCCTCCGCTGGTCCCGACGTCGACGTAGTCGATGCCCCTGGCTGCAAGTCGCGACGCCCGGGCCAGGTCGTCGACATAATGCGAATTGCCGCCATCGACGACGATATCGCCGGACGTCAGGTGAGGCAGCAGCTCCTCGATGGTCGTGTCTACCGTCGCCGCGGGGACCATCAGCCAGATCACGCGCGGCGCAGGCAGGCGCTCGGCGAGTTCCGCAAGTGATTTCACTCCCGTTGCCCCCTCGCGCGCCAAACCGGCAACGGCATCCGGCGACTTGTCAAAGACGACACAGCTCTCCCCGTGCAGGAGGAGTCGTCTCACCATGTTGGCGCCCATGCGGCCCAGACCCACCATGCCCATCGTCATGTGAAGTGCTCCCCATCGGTATGCCGTGAACGCGCTGATTCCCTCGGGCCGGGCGCGCGCCATGCCAGCTGGCCCCACGCGCGGTAACCACCAACGAACGCCAGCTCATTGCTTCCGGCGCGACAGCGGTCGGGCAGCGTCTTCATGCGTCTGACGTTCCCGCCGCCGAGCACGACGTCGTCAGGCTCGAGCGCCGCAACGAGCTGCTGGACGATCTCGGCGACGAACCGTCGCCACTTTCGCTTGCCGTATTTCTTCAGCGCCCGCTCGCCGACGTAGTCCTCGAAGGTGCGCTTCCGGAATGGAAGGTGAGCGAGTTCCATCGGCTCAACGACGCCATCGACAACCATTGCCGAGCCGAGCCCGGTGCCGAGTCCGAGAAAGAGCATCTTGCCACCGGCGTAGCTGCCGAGGGCCTGCATGGCCGCATCGTTCATGACCCGTGCGGGCCGACCGAATGCGCGGGCGAAATCGAACCCGACCCACCCTCGGCCAAGGTGCTGCGGTTCAGCCACGGGGCGTCCGGCGACCACCAGCCCGGGGAATCCCACGCTCACGACGTCATGGGGCCAGTCCGCCGCCAATCGTTTCACGCGCTCGACCATCTCCGTGGGGGTCAATGACGCCCCGGAGTCGAATTCGCGTGGCGCGGACTGCCCCGTTGCCAGGCACTTGACGTGGGTACCGCCCACGTCGACGACCAGCACGTGTGCACTGGAGCTCAGGGCGCCATCTTTTGCCTGTGTGCGGGCGGTAGTCCGACGACGGAGGGCTGCCATGTCGTTATGGTTCGGCACATCGCAGTGCGACGCCGATGCCTGTCGGTGCAAGGTGGGTCGCGCACCGCATTGGTGTCGCTCCCCGGTGGATACCAATGAGAACTACCGCCGCCCCGGTTCGTTAGGTCCCTTGTCCCTGACGTTTAGTGACAACTTCGCATGGCGTCGGGTGCCCGAGCGCGCGCGATCGCGGACGCGTCATCATTCATCGTTGCGCCCCGCCTTCGCACCTCGCCCAACCATCACCGCCAGCCCCCCGAAGAGCAGGAGCCAGATGACCGTCCGGAAGGACATCGCCAGAAGACTGTCGACGGCGACCGCGCCTCCCGTGCGGTATTGGTAGATGATGAAGGCCAGCACCACGAGGTTGAGCGCCAGGATCGCCCCCGCCGCGCCCTGTCCCCGCTCGAGGCTCCGCCACGTCATGACGCCGGCTGCCACGTAAGCGACTCCCATCACGGTATTGAATACCAGCAACGGGAGGTAGACGACGTAGCCGGGGTCGCCGCCGGCGAGGACGCGAGCGCCAGCAGCAACAGTGACGAGGCCGAAGAGGATGGCCACGACCGCAATGGCCTTCTGCAGGGTGCGCATGGGCTGGGAACCGGCGTTGTCGATGTACTCATCCTACATCTCCCCTCGCACCGGGGTAGTGGACGGGATGGCAGCTGCACCTCCGCGCCGGGTACGGCACCGTCCACCAACGGCCGCTGCTCGCCGTCGCGCCGCGATGCGCTACTCGGTCTCGTGATGCAACTCTCGCTCGATCCGCCGGTCCGGCACCAGCCACAACAGGGCGACGGCGACGTAGATCACCTGCGCGAACCATGGGGTCCAGAACGCAGCGCCGATCGCCGTGGCGTACGCGATGGGCGACGCCTTTCCCTTCCAGTCGCGCCCGATTGCCCGCTTGAGCGTCGAGCGCTCACCCTCGGCGGCGATGATCCGGTGCTGCAGGATGAAATAGGCGACCGCGGCCATCAGCAGCACCACGCCATAGAGCGCGCTCGGCACCGCCCCGAAGTGGTTCTCCCCCATCCACCCCGTCGCGAACGGAAAGAGCGACAGCCAGAAGAGGAGGTGCAGGTTGGCCCACAGGATCGGCCCCGTCACCTGGCGGACGGTGTGCAGCATGTGGTGATGGTTGTTCCAATAGATTCCCACATAGAGGAAGCTGAGGACATAACTCAGAAATACAGGGACGAGCGGCCGCAGCGCATCGAGCGTATCGCCGTGCGGCACTTTCATCTCCAGCACCATGATGGTGATGATGATGGCGAGGACACCGTCGCTGAACGCTTCGAGGCGGTTCTTGCTCATGACCGGAACTTCTCACCCCAGCGCGTGATTTGACAACGCCCGCCGCGTCCCCCACTATCTCCCCCTAGCGGAAGGGTGTCGGTCCTTAGGTGGCCCGCCTTTGTCCCGTCCGGCCGCTTCCGCTCACACCTCGCCTCCCCCCGCCATCACCCCGGATGGT
>DAIESF010000081.1 GCA_027346425.1 Gemmatimonadota bacterium
GACGGGCGTCGGGCGCCGCCGGATGACCAGCGACGAGAGCGCGACGATCAGGACGGCGTTCAGCGCGACGAAGCCAAGCAAGAGCAGGACGGGCAGGTACGTGCGATCCATGTCGCTCCCAGGGCACTCCGAAGTTCGTGAAACATTTCACGTGTTCAGCGGGCATAACCTACCCGAATGTGTGGGAAGGTGTCAACGGAACTAACGCGCATCGTACGAGCGAGTTGGGCCTCGTTGCACGCGCGGAATTGGCGCCCTCGCGGCCCCCGCACGCCGGGGGGGAAGTCCCGCATCCCCACGACGCCGCGCGAGCGTTACCTTTCGCCGCGCATCGGCGCCGATCCGTCCCCTCGCGCCGCCTCCACCCCCCACCCCCGATCAGGGAGCACCGCGGCGCATGTCGATTCAGAACGACCGTTGGATCACCGAAATGGCCACCAAGCACGGGATGATCGAGCCCTTCGAGTCGAGCCAGGTGCGCTCGGGGGTCATCTCGTACGGCGTCAGCTCCTACGGCTATGACATGCGAGTCGCCCGTGAGTTCCGGATCTTCACCAACGTCCTGAACTCGATCGTCGATCCCAAGGCGTTCGACCCGAAGTCGTTCGTGGAGTTCGAGGGTGACGTCTGCATCGTCCCCCCAAACTCGTTCGCCTTGGCACGCTCTGTGGAATACTTCCGCATCCCTCGTGACGTCGTCACGATCACGGTCGGGAAGTCCACCTATGCGCGCTGCGGGATCATCACCAACGTCACCCCCTTCGAACCCGAGTGGGAGGGGCACGTGACGCTCGAAATCTCCAACACGACCCCGCTCCCGGCCAAGATCTACGCCAACGAGGGGATCGCCCAGGTCCTCTTCTTCAAGGGGGAGCCGCCGCTCGTCTCGTACAAGGACAAGGCGGGGAAGTATCAGGGGCAGCTGGGGGTCACGCTTCCGCGACTGTAGCGCGCTCCGGAGGGTCAAACAAGAAGCCGGCGGCGTCCTCGAGGAGGCGCCGCCGGCTCTTTCACGCCAGGAGAGCCTCCTACCCCGCCCCGCCAGCCGAGCGCGATTCCTCGCGCTCGAAGACCGAACCGTACAGGTAGTCACGGTTCATCCGGGCGATCGTGTCGATGGAGATCTCCTTCGGGCACGCCGCCTGGCACTCGCCGAACAGCGTGCACCCGCCGAAGTGCTCGAGGTCCATCTGCGCCACCATCTTGAGGGCCCGCCGATAGCGCTCCGGCTGCCCCTGCGGGAGGTACCCGAGATGCGAGATCTTGGCCGCCGTGAAGAGCGAGGCGCTCCCATTGGGGCAGGCCGCCACGCATGCCCCGCAGCCAATGCAGGCGGCCGCGTCCATGGCGGCGTCGGCGTCGGGCTTGGCAATGGGGATGGCGTTCCCGTCAGGTGCATTCCCCGTGGACACCGACACGTACCCGCCGGCCTGTACAATACGATCAAGCGAGCTTCGGTCGACGCAGAGGTCGCGAAGCACGGGAAACGCCGACGCCCTCCACGGCTCCACGGTGATGGTGTCGCCGTCGGTAAAGGACCGCATGTGCAGCTGACAGGTCGTGGTGGCCTTCATGGGGCCGTGCGCAACGCCGCTGATCATCAGCCCACACATGCCGCAGATCCCCTCCCGGCAGTCGTGGTCGAAGGCAATAGGCTGCTCGCCCTTGGCGGTCAACTCCTCGTTGACGACGTCCAGCATCTCGAGAAACGACATCTCCGCTGAGATGTCGCGTGCCTGGTACTCGACGAACTTGCCGGCGGCGCTCGGCCCGGGCTGCCGCCATACGCGCAGGGTGACGTTCACTTGTACGACCTCGTGGCCAGGTGGACGTTTTCGAACTCGAGCGATTCCTTGTTGAGGATCGGGGTCTTCCCTTCCCCTGCATACTCCCACGCCGCGACGTAAGTGAAGTGTTCGTCGTCGCGCTTGGCCTCGCCGTCCTCGGTCTGGTGCTCGGTGCGGAAGTGGCCCCCGCACGACTCTTCACGATGCAGGGCGTCGCGGCACATCAGCTCCCCTAACTCGAGGAAGTCGGCGACGCGGCCGGCCTGCTCGAGCGACTGGTTGAGTTCCTCGCCGCTCCCGGGGACGTTGAGGTTCTCCCAGAACTCCTCGCGGAGTGCGGGGATCCGGGCCAACGCCTCCTGCAATCCCTGCGCATTGCGGGCCATCCCGCAGTACTCCCACATCACCTTCCCGAGTTCGCGATGGAAGGACTGCACGGAACGCTTCCCCTTGATGCCGAGGAGGCGTCGGGTCCGTTCCTCGACCTCACGCTCCACGGCACGCACCTCGGGATGGTCCTTCGACACCGGCTCGAGCTTCTGTCCGGCGAGGTAGTTGCCGATGGTGTACGGAATGACGAAGTAGCCGTCGGCGAGCCCCTGCATCAGCGCGCTCGCCCCGAGGCGATTGGCGCCGTGGTCGGAGAAATTCGCCTCGCCCAGGACGTGGAGCCCCGGGATGGTGCTCATCAGGTTGTAGTCCACCCAGAGCCCGCCCATGGTGTAGTGGACGGCCGGGTAGATGCGCATCGGAACCTTGTACGGGTCCTCGTCGGTGATGCGCTCGTACATCTGGAAGAGATTGCCGTAGCGCTCCTCGATCTTGTCGCGCCCGAGGCGATTGATCGCATCGCGGAAGTCGAGGTAGACGCCGAGCCCGCCAGGGCCAACGCCACGCCCGCTGTCGCACGCCTCCTTGGCAGCCCGCGATGCGATGTCGCGCGGCGAGAGGTTCCCGTACGACGGGTATTTCCGCTCCAGGTAGTAATCGCGCTCGGCCTCGGGGATCTCGTGCGGCGCGCGGGTGTCCCCGGCCTGCTTGGGGACCCACACCCGGCCGTCGTTGCGGAGCGACTCCGACATCAGGGTGAGCTTGGACTGGTAGTCACCGCTCTGCGGGATGCACGTCGGGTGGATCTGTGTGTAGCATGGATTCCCGAAGGCGGCACCGCGCTTGTAGGCGCGCCAGATGGCGGTCGTGTTGGAGCCCTTGGCGTTGGTCGAGAGATAGAAGACGTTGCCGTACCCGCCAGTTGCCAGAACGACGGCGTCGCCGAGGTGCGTCTCGATCTTCCCGGTCACGAGGTTACGCGTCACGATGCCGCGCGCGCGCCCGTCGACGACGATCAGGTCGAGCATCTCGGTGCGGGGGTACATTGTCACCCCCCCCTTGGCGATCTCCTTCTCCAGCGCCTGGTAGGCGCCTAACAAGAGCTGCTGGCCGGTCTGGCCGCGAGCGTAGAAGGTGCGCGAGACCTGCGCCCCGCCGAACGAGCGGTTGGCGAGCAGTCCGCCGTATTCACGCGCAAACGGGACGCCCTGCGCCACGCACTGGTCGATGATGTTGACCGAGATCTGGGCCAGGCGGTAGACGTTCGCCTCGCGGGCGCGGAAGTCGCCTCCCTTCACCGTGTCGTAGAACAGGCGCTGGATCGAGTCGCCGTCGTTCTGGTAGTTCTTGGCGGCGTTTATCCCCCCTTGGGCAGCGATCGAGTGCGCGCGGCGCGGCGAATCCTGGAAGCAATAGCACGAGACGTTGTAGCCGAGTTCCGACATCGTTGCGGCCGCCGACGCGCCGGCCAGCCCCGACCCCACCACGAGCACGTGGTATTTCCGCTTGTTGGCGGGGTTCACGAGCTTCATCTCGAACTTGTGCTTGTCCCACTTCTCGGCGATCGGGCCACCGGGGATGTTGGACTTGAGTTCCATCAGCGGACTCCTCCGGTGAGGGTGCTCACCGTCTGGCTTTCATCCGTCACGGGGGTGTCGTCGGTGAAGAGGCCCATCGCTGCTCCGATCGGGACGGCGGCAAATCCTAGGGCGGTGATGATCGCGAGAGCCACGGCGATGTTGCGATGCAGCGGGGCGGCCGACGGACGGCGCGCGCCGAGCGTGCGGAGCGACGCCCAGGCGCCATGGAACAGGTGCAATCCGAGCGAGGCCATGGCGACCACGTAAAAGACCACCGTCCACCAGCGCGTGAAGCCGTTGCGCAGGTTGTTGTAGGGGTCGAGGTGCACGAAGCCGGGGACCCCGATCCCGAACGTCATGTCGGCGATGTGAAAGACGATGAACGCCAGCAGGACGATTCCGCCAACGCGCATCGTGCGCGAGGCGAGGGTCGAGACCTGGTCCTTCTTCGCGCCGTAGCCGACAGGGCGGGCGGCGCGGTTTCGCGCTGAGAGCTGGAGTGCCGCCGTCACGTGCAGTGCGATCGCGCCGAGGAGGACGCCGCGGATGAGCCAGAGGAGGCCGCCGGTCTTTCGCAGCAGGACCGCATAGTCGTGCATGGCCTGGGCAGCGCCGGTGCCCTTGAACATCTGGAGGTTGCCGGCCATGTGCCCCAGCACGAAACCGATCCCGATGATGCCGGTCACGGCCATCACGACCTTCTTGCCGACGCTCGAATTCCAGAAGCGGCGCACACGACTCACCGACGCCCGGGCTCCGTCAGTCGCCGGCATCGCAGCTGTAGCCATAAGGTGCAGAGGGGAAAGGGGGAGGACCGTTGTGGACGGACGCAGAAACGGGGCGCGCGTTCCGCGCGCCCCGTCGGCGTGAAGATCAGGAGAGCTTGGCCATCGGCTCTCGCACGGCGTCGGCGCTCTTGCCGAGCGCCACGCGCTCGGCCGGCGTGAGCTCGACCTCGAGCACCCGTTCCAACCCCTTTCGTCCGAGCTTGCACGGCACGCCGAGGAAGAGCCCAGACATCCCGTACTCCCCTTCCAGCCAAGCCGCACACGGGAGGATGCGCTTCTGGTCCTGCACGATCGCCTCGACCATCTGCACCGCACCGGCCGACGGTGCGTAGTAGGCCGAGCCGGTCTTGAGGAAGGAGACGATCTCCGCCCCGCCGTTACGCGTCCGGTCGACGATCTTGTCGAGCACGTCGCGGGCCATCAGCTGCGTGATGGGAATCCCGCTGACCGTCGTGTACGAGATGAGCGGGACCATCGTGTCGCCGTGCCCACCCAGCACCATCGCCTGGATGTCGCGCACCGAGATGTCGAGCGCCTCGGCGAGGAAGGCGCGATAGCGCGCCGTGTCCAGGACGCCGGCCATGCCCAGCACGCGCTCACGCGGGAAACCCGAGGCCTTCTTGGCCACGTGGCACATCACGTCGAGCGGATTGGAGACGATGATCAGGATCGCGTTAGGCGAGGTGCGGGCGACGTTCTCCGCCACCGACTTCACGATCCCGGCGTTCGTGTTCATCAGGTCGTCGCGCGACATCCCTGGCTTGCGGGCAATGCCGGCGGTGATCACCACGATGTCCGAGTCGACCGTCTCGTCGTAGCCGTTGGTGCCGACGATCCGCGTGTCGTACAGCTCGATCGGCGCCGACTGCCACTGGTCGAGCCCCTTGCCCTGTGGGACCCCCTCCACGACGTCGACCAGGACGACCTGCTTGGCGAGTTCCTTTTCGGCCAGACGCTGTGCAGCGGTTGCGCCCACGTTGCCAGCGCCAACGACCGTGATCTTGTTGACCATGTATTTGGATCGAGTGAAAGGAGCGGTGACGTGATGCTCGCAAGCTATCCCGCGCGCAGGGGGGGATCAACATCCGGTCCCCCGCCTGTACGCCGCAGCGTCACCCGCCTACCTGTGACAGCGCGCGGAGCCCGCCGACCTGCATCTGGAGCAGGTTGTGCTCCTTGGGCTTCTCGGCCAGCGCCTTCCGGAAGAGCGGCTCCAGCGCCTCGCCCGAGCGCAGCGGATCGCGCAGGTTCACCTCGTGGTCGCCGTACAGGCAGGTCCGAAGGCGCCCGTCGGCCGTTAGGCGTACCCGGTTGCACGAGCCGCAGTAGGTGTGCGTCATCGGGGTGATCACCCCGATCGTCCCCGGCGAGCCGCCGATCCGGTAATACTGTGCCGGCCCGTTCCCCTTTGGACCTGCATCGCTCGTTAGGACCCCCAGCGCCGACACGCGCTGCAGGATCTCGTCGCTGGGCACCACGTGCTCCCACGTGAGGTCGCGCATCTCTCCTACCGGCATGAGCTCGATGAAGCGCACGTGCCACGGGTGATCCATCGCCAGGCGCGCGAAGTCCGCCACCTCGTCGTCGTTGATCCCCCGCATCACGACGACGTTGATCTTGATGGGGCCAAGTCCCGCATCCTCAGCAGCTTGCGCCGCCTGGACGGGAGACAAGCCGAGGTTACGGCGGGCGATGGCGACGATCCGATCGTCGCGCAGCGAGTCGGCGCTCAGGTTCACCCGGTCCAGCCCCGCCTCACGCAGCGGCGCCGCCAGCGCCGGGAGCTTCACCCCATTGGTCGAGAGGGCGATGTCCTGGATCCCATCCACCGCACGCAGCTGACGGACCAGTGCCGGGAGCTCGGGGCGGATGGTCGGCTCCCCCCCGGTAATCCGCAGCCGTCGCAGCCCGAGTGGGGCGAGCTGCCGCACCACCTCGGTGATCTCCTCGTACGAAAGGATGTCGCGCTTGGGGAGCCACTCCAGCCCCTCCAGCGGCATGCAGTACAGGCAGCGGAAGTTGCAGCGGTCGGTGACCGAAATCCTCAGGTACTCGATCCCGCGCCCGAACTGGTCGCGCAACACCACGTCGCTCATCGTTGGGCCTCCTGGTGCGGGCGCGTGGGGTCGACCCACTCGCGCGTCCCGTCCACGTAGTGCTCGCGCTTC
>DAIESF010000010.1 GCA_027346425.1 Gemmatimonadota bacterium
TCGTCCAGGCGCGGCGCGGACTGGAGCAGATCGCATGGGCGCAGCACAGTGGTGACCTGGCCGGTGAGCAGAAGGCGGCGCTGGAGACCGCGATCGACCCGGTGTGCGGAATGACGGTGGAGATCGCCACCGCCCGCGCGAGCCACGCGCATGACGGTGTGATGTATTACTTCTGTTGTCCAGGGTGCCGCGGGCGCTTTGCGCGGAACCCCGAGCGCTTCCTCCACCCAGAGGCAGACGCGGCGGAGGGAACCAGTCCCCCCGCCGCGTCCCGGGCGTTGCCGATGCTCTGAGGGTGCGGTGCTACTGGTGCGCCAGCATCTGGTCGCGGGTCGCCTTGAACTCGTTCCCCGCGCGCCATTCAGGGTACTTCGACGCCTGCGCCACGCGGTAGCCAACCGTCAGGAGCAACTGTAGGTCCTGCACGCCACCGCTCAGGTCCCATCCCGGCTTGATCTCGTCCTGCGGTGAGTGGTAGTCGTTGTTGGTGTACTCGTCGCGCTTGAGGCGCCCGAAGTCCGGTGACTTCCCGATGTAGTCGGTCCCGGCCTCGGCGTAAAAGGCGGGGACCCCCTGCTTGGCGAAGTTGAAGTGGTCGGAGCGGTAGTAGAATCCTTTCTCCGGCTCGGCGTCCGGCTTGAGGACGCGCCCCTGCTCGGCGGCCGCTGTCGCCGCGTAGTCGTCGAGCTCCGAGGCACCGAGCCCGATGACGACCAGGTCCTTGGTGAGCCCCCAGGTGTTGAGCCCGTCCATGTTGATGTTGGCGAGCGTCTTTGCCAGCGGGTACAGCGGGGTGACGGAATAATACTGCGCCCCCAGCAGCCCCTGCTCCTCGGCGGTGACGGCGAGGAAGAGGATCGAGCGCTTGGGCGCGGTGGGCATCGCCTTGAACGCCTTGGCCATGGCCAGGAGCCCGGCTGTGCCGGTCGCGTTATCGAGGGCGCCGTTGTAGATCGAGTCTCCCTTGACCTTGTCGCCGACGCCGAAGTGGTCCCAGTGCGCGGTGTAGACGATGTACTCGTCCTTGAGCGCCGGGTCGCTCCCCTCGAGCTTGGCGATCACGTTGCGCGAGTCGATCGTGCGCAGCGAGCTGCGGAGCGTGACGCTGGCGGTCACGCCTAACGCCACCGGCCTGAACTCGCGGTTGGTGGCGCTGGCCTTGAGCGAGTCGAAGTCCTGCCCCGCCATCGCGAAGAGCGCCTTGGCGCGGTCGAGCGAGATCCACCCCTCCACGTCACTGCGCGACAGGTTCTTGTCGGGCGTCACGAGGTCGAATCGCTCCGAGGCATTGCCCTGCACCACCGAGAACGGATACCCCGCCGCCTCGGTCTCGTGGATCAGCAGGACGCCGGCCGCCTTGTGCTTCATGCCCTGTTCGAACTTGTAGGTCCACCGTCCATAGTACGTCATGCGCCGACCGCCGAACTGCGTGGTGTCGGCGAGCGGCGGATCGTTCACGAGCATGACGAGCGTCTTGCCGGCGACGTCCGTTCCCTTGTAGTCGTCCCAGTTGAACTCGGGAGCCTCGGTGCCATAGCCGACGAAGACGAGCTCGGAGTTGTTGAGGGACGCCGACTCGGCGACGTGCTTCGTCCAGGCGACGTAGTCGTCGCGCCACTTGAGCGTCGCGCGCGAACCGCCCTTCGCGAAGGTCAGCGCGGGCGCCCCCTGCACAGTGATACCGACGAGCGGGACCTTCTGGATGTAGGTGCCATCCGGGTTCCCGGGGGCGAGACCGATCGCCTTGAACTGCGACTCGAGGTAGGCGATGGTCTTGTCCTCACCGGCCGAGCCGGGGAGACGCCCGAGCAGTGAGTCGTCGGCGAGGACGCGGACGTGTTGCATCAGCGTTGCCGTGTCGATGGCGGCGATAGCCTCGGGAGGGACCACGGCGGCAGCCGTCGCGCGATCGGCGGGGCGAGTGCAGCCCAGCACGGCGGCCACCAGGAGGATGGTTGCTGCAACCGGAAGCCGGGGGTGTAATCGAGGGCGAGTCATGACGTGAAGGGGTGACGGGGATGGAAATATGCGGCCGGCGCACGCTGCGGGGAGGAGCGCGAGGTGCTAAGACGAGGTGTGGCGGCGGAGTGCAGCCGAAGCCGGTCACCCTCGTGCAACCGTCCCCTCACGAAAGCGCCTCGAGCAACCGCTCGATGTCGGCCATGTCGTTGTAGACGCTCGGGGCGATGCGCACCCAGTAGGGGGCAACACGGATATCGACCTTGGCCGCCCGCAGTCGCTCGGCGATGCGGCGCGTGTCGGAGTGGGCGAAGGTGACGATGGGCGAGGTGCTGTCGAGCGGTGTCTGCGGGGAAAAGCCGAGCCGCGGCATCTCGTCCTGCAGTCGCTTGAGCATCGGGTTGCGGTGACGCTGGATGACCTCCACACCCAGCGACTGGATGTATGCGAGGGAGACGGCGAGCGCGTTGCTGAGGCTCAATGCCATCGTCCCCAGCTGCAGGTAGGAGGCGGCGTTCGACGAGGCGGTCCAGGTGACCGGCGCAGGGTACTGCGGGTCGAAGGGCGGCAGGTGCAACTCGGCGTCGCCGACCGACTCGTAGCTCCAGTGGGTGCGCTGCACGACGGTGCCGAGCAACGCCTCGCGAACATAGAAGAAGCCAAGCCCGAAGTCGCCCATGAGCCACTTGTAGGTTGCGGTGGAGGCGAAATCGACGCCGGTCGCCTTCACGTCGAGGGGGACGGCGCCGACCCCCTGGATGATGTCGGCGTACACGTACGCCCCGTGCGCGTGAGCGAGGTCGCACACCGCCTTGAGGTCGTGCTGGAAGCCGTTGTACATCGAGACGAAGGAGAGCTCGACGAGCTTCGTCTTGCGATCGATCATACGCGCCAGGTCCTCGAGCTGAATTCGGCCGTCGCGCGGCATGACGATGCGGAGGTCGAGCCCCTGCTTCTGCAACTCCTTGAGGTGGATCAGCGCCCCCTCGAAGTGCAACCCGTCGGTGACGACGTTGCCGTCGAAGCGGCGGAGGCCTAACGCTTCGACGACGAAGTTCTCGCCGGTGCTGGTATTGGGGACGAAGCCCACCTCCGACGGCTTGGCATTGATGAGCGCGGCGAAGGCGGGGCGCGGATCGGGGCGTGGCGGTGCCGGGGGGCCGCCGACCGTGGCGCGACGCGCGATGGCGGCGCGATACGCCTCGGCCGCGGCGATCGGCATCGGGTGCGTGAAGGCGCCGCTGATGTAGGTGTAACCTTCGACGAGGTTGAAATCCGCCTTGCGGGGGAAGCCGGCGAGGTTGCCGGACGGCACGGGCGCCAGCGACCTCGCCCCCACGGCCGGTGCCTCCTGCGCGAGGAGGGAGCGGGTCATCGCGGTGGCGGCGAGCCCGCCGAGCCCGCTGAGCAGTTCGCGGCGATTCAGGGACATGCGACGAAGGAGAAGGGGTGAAGCATCGACGTGGGAATCCACGGGTTCCCGCTTGCGCCCGGCACCGGGACGACGAACTTCGTCCTCGCGCCTCACGCATGGAAGACCGTGGGCGCGGAGTGTGCTTCACGGCAATGCACATCGAACTGGAGAAGCTGATGCGACGGTACTTGGTGTGGCAACTCCTGGGCGCGACGCTGTTAACCACCGCGTGCGCGACCTCGACCCGGACAACTGCGACCGGAAGCGCCCTGTCCTCGGCAGTGCAGGCGCGGGGTGAGGGGACGATCGCCCGCATCTATTACTGGCGCGCCCTCCCGGGCAAACTAGACGAGTACACGCGCTACATCCGCGATGTCGCCGAGCGCATCGATGGCGAGGCGCGGCGGCGCGGGGCGTTCGTGTCGGTGACGACCTACGTCGCGCAGGATCCCGCGTCACCATGGACACACATGCGCATCTTCATCCTCCGTGATTCTGTGCAGCTGGCGGGATTATCGGCGGCACTCGACGCGGCCGGAGTGGCGTTCGAGCCCGACAGCGTGAAGCGGCGAGTCCGGGGCGAGTACTCGGCGACGTTGCGCGAGCGGGTGGGCGATGCGACGGTAGGGATCCTGCACTGACCTGAGCGGGTCGCGGCTCGGGTGGAGGCACTCTGTCCGACGACGCGTCCCCTGTGCATGTTGGACGAGCGTGTCTCGCCGTCCTTCCCCTCTCCCGACGCCCGCGCATGAGCAGCCGCCGTTCCTTCCTCAAGTCATCGGCCGCCGCAGGCGGCGCACTTGCCTTGCGCCCGTTGGCGGCGAGAGCCGCAGATGCCCAACCGGCAGCTGCAACAACGCGCCAGGACGTGGGGCGCGCGCCGGCCCCGCTCAACATCCTCATACTCGGGGGAACGGGCTTCACCGGACCGGAGCAGGTGGAGTATGCCATTGCCCGCGGTCACCGGGTGACGCTGTTCAATCGCAACAAGACGCGACCGGGGCAGTTCAAGGGGCGTGTGGCCGAGGAGTTGATCGGCGACCTCAACAGCGACACGAGCGCGCTGGCGGGCAAGTCGTTCGATGTCGTCATCGACAACCCGACGACGCTCCCAGCCTGGGTGCGCAACGCGGCACAAGCGCTGAAGGGGAACACGAAGCACTACATGTTCATCTCGACCACCTCGGTCTACCGCGACCAGAGCCAGATCGGGATCGACGAGACATCACCCACCACGCCGATGCCGGAAGGGGTGGATCCGTACACGCTCGATCCGGCGCACGCGTCGCGTTACTACGGGGCGCTCAAGACGCGCGCCGAGCAGGAAGTGGAGGCGCACTATCCAGGGATCAACACGATCATCCGCCCCTGCCTCATCGTGGGGCCGCTCGATCGGACAGATCGCTTCACGTACTGGCCGGCCCGCATCGATCAAGGAGGCGAGGTACTGGCCCCGGACAAGCCGGATGATCCCTGCCAGTTCATCGACTCGCGCGACCTGGCGGAATGGATGATCCGCATGGCGGAGATGCGCGCGTTCGGGCTCTACAACGCCATCGGGCCGGAGCAGCCGCTCACCATCGCCGAGATGCTCTACGGCGTGAAGGCCATCACCACGGCGGGGGCGCAGTTCACCTGGGTACCGTGGGAATTCCTCCAGGAGCAGGAGGTGCGCCCGTGGCGGCACATGACGGTGTGGCAGCCACCCTATGGACGGACCGCGGGGTACCAGCGTCGCAAGGGAGAGAAGGCGATCGCCAACGGACTCACCTTTCGCCCGCTGGCGGTGACGGCAAAGGACACGCTGGACTGGCACAAGACGCGCCCGCCCGAGCAGCAGGCGGCCACGCTCCGCGGGGAGATCAACGGATTGTCGATGGCGCGCGAGGCCGAGGTGCTCGCCGCGTGGAAAGCCGACAAGCGTTAGGCGCCGAACAAGGTCGTCGCGACACCCGCCGGCCCGCCATCCGGGGCCACCCACTCGCGCCGGGCCTGCGTCGACGTGAGCAGGTCGAAGGAGTACCAGTCCCGGAAGTACGAAGAGCGTCGCGCGAAGGCGCGATAGGCGTGGCGAACGGCGTCGAGCCGACGGCTTCCGCTGGGGACCGCGACGAGCGAGGCGGCGACGGCGCCCACCCAGAGCCGGGTCAGCGTCTCGTGGTAGCCACTGCTCTCGGAGTTCTCCCCGCCCTGGCTCACGTTGTAGTTGCGGATCGCGCGGCGAATGTCATCGAGGGCGTACACGACGGGGGTATCCCAGAGGAACGCGGCGGCCATGGCCACGTGCGCGCCGTGCGTCCACGAGGCGCTGGGGAAGCTTCCGTCGCGAAAGCCGCGAAGAAGGGCGTCGAGCGTCGCTTCGCTAGCCAGCCATGGCGGGAATGACTCGTCAGGCGATACAGCGATTGGTTCGAGGCTCATGGCGGTGGGGGCGGTAGCGGATGGCGCGATTGGGCAACAGAAGATACGCACCCGGCAGAGCACAAGATTCCGGCAGAGACGCCTCGGCGCGCATGGCGCGGAATCGAATGGTGAGTCACCTTATCGGCCGCCGAATCATCCCCTGCCGTACACGAGTTCACGCGCCCATGACATTCCCGTCCCGCAGTCGTCGCGACTTCCTCTCCACCCTGGGCGCGCTCTCTGCCGCATCGGTAGCGGTGCCGCCGCTGCTGCGTGGAGACGCTCCGTCTGTTGTGTCGCCGCGCGCCGCGACGTCGCCGCGAGGGCTCGCGCTTGCCCCTGACGATTTTCTGCTCGCTCCCGGGCTCACGTACCTGCAGACCGGCTCACTCGGTCCCACGCCGCGTCCGGTCCTGGACGCGACGATCGCGGCATGGACGACGCTCGAAGGCGATCCGGCAGGGCAGGGGTACGGCCCCATGGAACATGCGATGGAGGAGGTGCGTGCCAAGGCGGCGTCGTTTGTCGGCTGCAAAAAGGAAGAACTCGTCCTCACCAATTGCACCACAGAGGGGATGAATTGGGTGGCGCAGGGTGCGGGACTGGTCGCCGGCGATCGCGTCCTGACAACCGACCAAGAGCACCCCGGGGGGCGCGTCTGCTGGGACTACGCCGCGCGCAAGTTCGGGGTAGTGCTCGACATCGTGGAGATCCCACCAGGGGAGAATGACGCACAGGTGATCATCGATCGGTTTGCCAGGGCCGTCACCCCGCGCACGCGCGTCTTCTCGTTTTCCCACCTCCTGAGCTCCACCGGGCTCCGGATGCCGGTCGCCGAACTGTCGGCGCTCGCGCGCTCTCGCGGGTGCATTGCCGTGGTGGACGGGGCGCAGGCCGTGGGTGGGGTCGCGGTCGATGTGAAGTCGCTCGGTTGCCATGTGTACGCCACCAGCGGACACAAGTGGATGCTGGCCCCGAAGGGGACCGGCCTGCTCTACCTGAGCGAGGAGCTGGGGACTGCGATCGACCCGATCGCGCTGCAGAGCGGGCGCGGCGCGTACACGGCGTCGTCGGGGGTGTGCAGCCTGCCGAGCGTGCTGGGGCTCGGCGCGGCGATCGATTACCTGTCGACCATTGGCATCGCGCGCATCGAATCGCATAACCTGGAGTTGCGCCAGCGGCTATTCGCGGGGCTGGCCGGGGTTCCGAAGCTGCGGGTGGTGAGTGGAGGGGCCGGGGCGCTCGCCTCGCCGCTGCTGAGCTACGTCCTGCCGAAGGACCTAACGAGCGGCGCACTTCACCAGCGGCTGCGTGCGCGGCATGGCGTCGAGGTCAAGGTGGTCCCCGGCAACTGGTTCAATGGCAACCGCATTTCGACGCATTTGTTCAATACGGCGCAGGACGTCGATACGTTGATCCAGGCGCTCAGGACCGAGCTTGCCTGACGTCGCGGGGAAGACGAAGGGGTCAGTACAGCTGCGCACCTTGTCAACGAGACTTCCCTGACTACGTTGGCCGCCATGGTTCGCAATTCGGACGCCCGCCGTGATTGGCACGGCGCGCGTCGGCCGCGCCTCCACGCGCACTGACGCGTTGTGCGCGCGCGATCGCCGGATGGCGTGCCAGTGTCCCTCTCCTTCCATGCCCATGCGCCGATCGCTACCGCTCACGCGGCTCACGCTGCTCACGACGTTCCTGCTGGCTCCCGCGGTGCTCTCGGCGCAGCCGGCACGTCCCTACGCCGATCGCGTCGAGATTCGTCGCACGGCGTACGGGGTCCCGCACATCATGGCCGAAGACCTTGGGGCATTCGGCTACGCGATGGCGTGGGTGCAACTCGAGGACTATGGGGCGCGCGTGGCGCACGGGTTGGTGCGTGCTCGCGGACACCTGGCGCGCTACTACGGGCGCGATTCCCTTGAGCGCGACTTCGGAGCACGTCTGACGCATGCGCGGGCGGCCGAGACGTGGCTTCAGCTGCAACGCGAGACGCGCCAGGTCTACGAAGGGTACGCGCAGGGGGTGAACGACTATATCCGGAAGAATCCCGGCGACGTCCCGGCGTGGATGCCGAGCGACTTTGACGGCGTGGACGTGGCGGCGCTCTGGATGGAGCCGGCCGTCCCCGAGGGGGCGCAGGCGTTCACCGATCGCGCGCGCCGCCGTCGGGAGCGAGCGCGGCAGGACTCGCTGGCGCGCGAGGGCGAGGGATCGAACGCCTGGGCCTTCGCCCCTTCACGCACCAAGTCGGGGCGGGCGATCCTTTTGCGCAACCCGCATCTGGACTGGAATGCCGGCTACTACGAGGCGCAGGTCACCGTCCCCGGAGTGATGGACTTCTACGGCGATTTCCGCATCGGGAACCCGGCGCAGCTCATTGGAGGCTTCAACAAGGACCTGGGGTGGGCGACGACGAACAACAACACCGATCTCGAGGCCATCTACGCCCTCGACGTCGACAGCACGCAGACCGATCACTACCTGCTCGACGGGGCGAGTCACCCGCTGCAGCGCATCGACGTGGTCGCCGAGTACAAGAACGGCCCGGGGTTATCGTCGGAGGTGTGCACCATGTGGCGCACGCACGTCGGGCCGGTGATCGAGCGCGCCGACGGGAAGATCTACGTCGTGCGCTGGCCGGCCGAGGGGGAGTTCCGCAAGGTGGAGCAGTTCCTGCGCCTGATGCGCGCGCGGACCCTCGACGAGTGGAAGGACGCCATGCGCTTGCGGGCGCACACCACCTCGAACTTCACCTATGCCGACGCGAAGGGGAACATCTTCTATGTCTTCAACGCGACGGTTCCGCAACTTCCGCATCCCTCGGGGGGAGACTCGGTGGCGATCCCGGCGCGCACAAGCGCCGACATGTGGCGCGACATGGTCCCGTTCGATTCACTTCCCCAGTTGCTCAACCCGCCGGGTGGATACCTGCAGCAGTCGAACGACCCGTTCCACTACACGAACCTCAACGCCATCATTGACTCGACGCGCTTTCCGTCGAACTTCTCGCGTCCCGCGTTAGGCTTCCGTTCCCAGCTCGGCATTCGCCTGGCGACCGAGATCCGGAAGATGACGCTTGAGGATGTGGTGCGCCTCAAGTATTCCAACCGGATGTTCGCCGGCGAACGGCTGGCGGATGACCTCATCGCGGCGGTGCGGGCGAGTTCTCCGTCGCCGGCTGTGGCCGCGGCGGCCGAGATGATCGCGAAATGGGACCGGACGACCAACCCCGATTCGCGCGGTGGCGTCTTGTTCGAGGCATGGTACAACCGTCACCTCCAGGGCGGTGAGGCGATGCGCGGGCTCCCGATGGCGGAGCGGATGCGTCGCACGTTCGCCAGGCCGTGGTCGCCGGCGGCGCCGAACGACACCCCCGACGGGCTCGCCGACCCCGCGCGCGCGGCGGCCGACTTCACGTGGGCGGTCGACGAGGTGACGCGACGCTTCGGGAGCGCCGACGTGGCATGGGGTGAGGTACACCGCGTGCGCCGAGGAAGTGTGGATGTCCCGGTTGGCGGCTGCACGGGAGCTTTGGGGTGCTTCCGGGTCCTGCAGTACTCGGAGGCGCCTGACGGGAAGCTCGTCGCGCGCGGCGGTGATGGATGGGTCCTGGCCGTGGAGTTCACCCCGGTCCCGCGCGCCTATTCGGTGCTCGCGTATGGGGAGAGCTCGCGCCCCGAGTCGCCCTACTACGACGACCAGGCGGCGATGTTCGCCCGCGGGGAGATGAAGCGCGTGGCCTTCACCCCGCAGGACGTGGAGAAGGAGACGATCAGGCGGTACCGTCCCGGGCGGTGAGGAACGCTGACGCGTGAACGACTGCGCCCCGGCAACGCTGCTGCGTTGCCGGGGCGCATCGTCTATCCGCGAGCCGATACGTTACGGTTCACCTGCCGGTGGTGCTGCCGCCGGGAATGCCCGCGGGAGCTGCGGATACGGGACGCTCGGGAACTCGCCGGTGAGCGAGTGCAGGAAGGCCACGAGTTGTCGGACTTCTTCAGGTGTGAAGTTCCGCTTGAGCTGTGAATTCCCCATGATCGACACCGCATCCTCGAGAGTGCGGGCCGAGCCGTTGTGGAAGTACGGGTGCGTCATCGCGATGTTGCGCAGCGGTGCGATCCGGAAGACCCAGTTGTCGGCAGCATTCTTCGTGACGGCGGCGCGCCCGACGTCCTTCGAACCTTGCACGTGCGAGAAGTTGGCGTAGCCGTTGCCGCCCAGGAGCGGACCGTTGTGGCATCCAATGCACCCAGCCTGCTGGAAGAGGGCGAGTCCGGCGCGCGCCTCCGGTCCGAGTGCCGTGGAGTCGCCAGCGAGGTAGTGGTCGAACGGTGCTCCGGGGGTGAGAAGCGTGCGCTCGAAGGCTGCGATTGCCTTGGCCAGGTTGTCGAAGGTCAAGGCTGCCGTGTCGCCACCGAAGGCCTCGGCGAAGAGCGGGGCGTAGCCCGTCGCACGCAGGCGCGCGACCGCCTCGTTGGGCGTGAGGTCCATCTCCACATGGGCCTGGATGGGCCCCTTGGCTTGCTCTTCGAGCGTTGGTGCGCGCCCATCCCAGAACTGCGCCTTGAGGAAGGCGGCGTTGAAGACAGTAGGGCTGTTGCGGGGGCCGGTGCGGGCCCCCTCGCCCATCGCGACGTCGCGATTGTCGACGCCCGCGGCGCCAACGACGTGGCAGGTGTTACAGGCGATAGTCCCCGAGCGCGACAGCTTGGGCTCGAAGAAGAGCTTGTGGCCGAGTTCGACTCGCTCGGCCGACGTGGGATTGTCCGTCGGGGCTGGTGCCGTAGCGGGCAGCGTCTCGAACAGAGGTGAGAGGCCGGCGGGGCGTTGTGCCGCGGGGCGCTCCCCTCCAGCGGGTGGTGCTTCCTTTCCCTGCTTACCGCATGCCGCCAGGAAGGCGGCGAGCACGACTGCGGGTATCCATACGCGTGACATGTGAACGATCCTCCCGTTCAGCGGAGGAAACTCCGCGTGGGTGGGGCTAAAAATCCCCACTGCATGCTGTCACGAGTGCGCATCTGATACCATCGCCGGAATGCCGCGATCGGGGTCGGCGCTTCTCGTACACGCCCTCCTCGTGGTGCGAGCCGCGGCGGGATGGCGCACCCGCGGCCGAAAGCGCCGCAGCGGGCGACCTTCATGCGGCGGAGCGCACGCCGGGCATCGATCGCCAACAATCATCCGGGGCGGCGATCTGGACGGGACTCTGGCCAGCGGCGACTGTTCTCAGCCACTCACGTTTGCCCGCCGGAGCCCGACGATGTGGACACGACAACTGCTGGTCATCGCTGCGCTGAGCAGCGCGTTGGCGACTTGCCTCGGCGCGCAGACGGTTCAATACCGTTCTGCCTCCGGCATCGCGTACCGCTCGCAACCCGATACCGGCCCGGTCGGGCGTGCGGAGCGTGCGCTTGCAGCTGATCCGCACAACGTCGAGAAGATTCTCGCGCTCGGAATGGCACAGTCCGGCCCGCGGCAGTTTCGTGAGGCGATTGCCACCTTCACGCGCGGGCTCGCCGTGGCGCCGAACAACGCGATGCTCCTGCGCTGGCGTGGACATCGATACCTGTCGGTGCGGGAGTTCGACAAGGCCATGAGGGACCTCGACCGTGCGGCACGACTCGACAGCACGATCTACGGCGTCTGGTACCATCGCGGCATCGTACGGTTTGTGCGTGGCGATTTTGCCGGGGCGGCCGCCGATTTCGCGCGCGCACTCCCGCTTGCCCCGGACGCAGGTGAGCTCGCCGGTTCCACCGACTGGCGCTGGATGTCGCTCGCCCGCGCCGGTCGTGAGGGAGAGGCGGCGGCATTCCTCGACCGACACACGGATTCGCTCGAGACGACGGTAGCGTACGCCACGCGACTGCGCCTTTACCGTGGCGAGATCGGGCCCGATGGCGTGGTCACGCCGGCAGACACGGCCGACGTGCAGCTGGCGACGCTCGCCTTCGGCCTCGGGAACTGGTATCTCGTGCGCGGCGATTCAGCGAAGGCTCGCACGTGGTTCGAGCGCTCGGTGAAGTCAGGGGGATGGCCTGGGTTCGGCTTCATCCTCTCCGAGGTCGAACTGCGACGGATGAAATAGGGGGACGTATCGGCGGTCGTCGAACCGGGGTCGAGCCGCAGGTGCGGCGACGCGGGCCTGCGCGCTGATGTCCTGCGAAACGGGTCGGGGGGCGGCGTGTCGCTGCACGAGGTCCCAACGGTTGCCGTACAGGTCCTCGAAGACGACGACCCGACCGTATGTCTCCTCGCGGGGTTCCTCCACGAAGTGTACGCCGCGCTCACGCATCCCGGCGTAGTCTTGCTCGAAGGTGTCCGTGTGGAGGAAGAGGAAGACGCGTCCACCTCCCTGTCGGCCGACCATCGCGCGCTGGTCGGGGTTCGCCGCGCGGGCGAGCAGGAGCGACATGTCGCCCGCGCCGGACGGAGCGACGACCACCCAACGCTTCTCGGCCGTCATCGGCGTGTCCTCGACGAGATGGAAGCCGAGGACCGTCGTGAACCAGGCGATCGCTTCGTCGTAATCGCGGACGAGGAGAGCGACACGGGCGACGTGCTGTGGCATCTGTACGAGAGTGATAGCGTGGGAGCGACGCGCGACACCGACGCGGGACGCGGCGTTGGTGGCGGGAATCATGGCCGTCGAGGTCGGATCCGACAACCCGTGCCCGGAGTACGCGACCACTTGGCCGCACGGCGCCGCTCCGCGAATTGCGTCACATCTCCTGTGTGATGTGACTTGGCGCGTGTTGCCCTCGCCAGACCGCATCGTGTTCTTACCACGGGGCGTGCGGGACGTGCGCCCCTGACATCTTTCACCAACGCCTATACATGCGCCAACTGCTGATCCTTGCTGCCGCCGCAACCGCGTTGGCCTGCGGCACTTCCGATTCTACCTCCAGCGCCCGCGGGTCTGGCGTACTGCGCGTGCAGCTGACCGACGCCCCATTTCCGTTCGACTCGGTGAAGAGCGTGGACATTTTCGTTGTCCGCGTCGATGCCCGACTCACCGAACCCGACTCCAGCGAGGCGGCCCGGGGCGTCAGCGACGACAGCGCGAGCGTGGGTGGGTGGACGACGATCGCCCGCCCCAACCGCTCCTTCGACTTGCTCACGCTGCGCGGCGGGACAGTGGCCGACATCGGGCAGGACTCGTTGCCGAAGGGGTCGTACAGCGGGTTCCGCCTGGTCCTCGATCCCATGCGCTCGGGAGTGATGCTGACCAACGGGATGCAGCTGACGGGTGGCAGCTCGCCCTCGGTCACCTTCCCCAGCGCCGCGCGCAGCGGGATCAAGATCGTCCTCACCAAGCCCATCGCGGTCGGCGCCGATAGCACTTCGACGGTCCTCATCGACTTCGACCTCGAGAATTCGTTCGTGATGCGCGGCAATTCCATCACCAAGAACGGGCTCCTCTTCAAGCCTGTCGTGAAGGCGTCGCCGAAGGTCTCGTAGCCGCCGCTGTCGAGGAGGTCCGTACGTTGTGGAGCCCCGGCATGCGGCCCTGCATGCCGGGGCTTGATGTTTGCGACACGACTGCTATCGCTTGCGTGATGACGGGCGGCGCGCGGCCGGCGGGCGAGATGCTGGACCCGGTGCGGCGGCCCACGGGTCGGCGAGTGACACCGTCCTGGGTGCCGGCGCGACCGGTGCTCCCGCGCGGCGGTAGATGGTCAGGCGCGACGGGCCCGACGTGATGGTCGAGTGTCCGGGCGGAATCTCGTGCGTGACCGCGTGCTCCACCGCGAGGATCCGGGAAAACCGCCGCTCATGCCAGAGGCGGATGATCCAGTCGAGCTGCTTGGATTCGTACGGTGGGTCGCAGAACGCCAGGTCGTAGCGGTCCTCGGTGAGGGCACCGGCGAAGTGGATGGCGTCGTGCTTGAAGATGCGCGTCTGCTCGCGGAGCTTCAGTGCGGCGATGTTTGCCTTGAGGGCGTGCAGCGAGGCCGGGCGCCACTCGACGAAGTCGGCCGATTTGCTCCCGCGCGAGATGGCCTCGAGCCCGAGCGCCCCCGTCCCCGCGAACAGGTCAAGGACGCGGGCGCCGGCCAGGTCGGGCTGGAGGAGGTCGAGCAACGCCGCGCGCATGTGCTCGGCCGTGGGACGCACGCGCCGGTCGCCAGGAGAGGTGAGGTCGCGCCCCGCGAACTTGCCGCCGATGATGCGCATGCGTGGAGGGATGAAGCCCGGGTGACCCTGGCTACTGCCCCGGCTTGTACTCGCGCTCCACGTGGCCTTGCAGCTGCGAGCGGTGGAAGTACACCTCGCGCAGCTTGCCGTTGGCATAGCGCTCGGCTTGGTCGTTGAAGTGCTTGCTCTTCGGGTCGCCGTTCACGCCGCCGGCGGTGACCGCCATGGCGCGCACGCTGTCACCGAATTCCACCACGGAGACGAAGCTGTTGCCGCTGGTGCCGTACCACTTGTTCGTACCCGGATAGGCACGGGCCCCGAACGATGCCAGCGATCCCCAGCGCGCGGACGTGAAGGGGACCGGCGTGCTCGGGCCGGAGTCGTTGAACGGCTGCACGATGTCGCCGGTGAGGCGCTGGAAGCGGTTGATCTCTCCCCACGCCGTCTTCCATGTCCCGAAACCCGATGCGATCGAGTCCGAGGCGGTCGCGAGTGCCTGCAGCTTTTGGGCAGGGGTCGTCTTCTGCACGATGAAGTCATAGACGGGCATGTCCTCGCTCTCGGCGTCGGCGCTCGCCTCGCGCCACATCACTTCACCCCAGAAGACGGCGAGCGAGGTGGGGACCGATGTCGCCGACCAGCGATAGTCCCAGCCGCGGAGCTCCTTGACCTGATCGGCGAGCTTTGCCTTGAGCGGGTCGCTCGCTGCCGTCTGGTCGTAGGCCTTGAGCAGCGATGGGATGAGGTCGGCGAAGGCGGGGAGGAAGCTGTCGAATGCCGCCGCCATCAGTGACTCGAGGGTGAAGTCCTTCTTGTCCTTCAGGACGCGAATGGCGTGCACGCCGCGCGGGTTCTCGAGGTACTCGTCCATGTATGGCGGATAGTCCGCCTTCTTCGGGCTGTTTGGCCCCGATACCGTGTACGGCCAATTGTTGGTGTTCTGGATCCAACCCACGGGTGGGTTCTTCACGTTGGGGCTCTCGTCGATCGAGTGTACCCCATGCCACTCGGTCATCGTGTCGTTCCCGGCCACCGGCTTGGTCCAGTCGAAGCGTGTGCTGCGCTTCGGGACGTGGTTGGCGTGGAAGTAGGCGATGTTCCCTTCGGCGTCGGCGAAGATCGTGTTGTTCGACGAGTTGGTGTGCAGCTCCATCGTCTTGCGGAACTCGTCGTAGTTCTTCGCCTTGGTGCGGGTGTACGACTGCGTCAGCGCCTTGACCGGCTCGTTCATCAGGTTGACGCTGATCCACTTGCCGTCGTGTTCGCGAACGATGGGGCCGTGGTGCGAGCGATAGATGGAAAAGTCCTTCGTCGCGCTCCCTGTGCCGGACTTGTAGGTGATGGAGATCTTCTCGGTACGCAGGGGGCGCTGTTCGCTCCCGTACTCGTAGTACACCGAGTCGCCGTGTTTCACGATGGACTCTGCCCACTCGTCCACAACGTCGGCCCCGCTCGACGTGTGCATCCACCCGGCGGTGTTGTTGAACCCCTGGTAGATGAAGAACTGTCCCCAGGTGATGGCGCCGTAGGCGTTGAGCCCCTCGTCGCTCGATGCCTGCGCCTCCTCGCGGAAGAAGAACGAGGTGTGCGGGTTGATGAGGAGCAGGGCGTGCTTGTTCGTGGTGTTCGACGGGGCGATGGCGAAGCCATTGGAGCCCGACGGTTCGCGCGGGGTGCGGTCGATGACCGCTGAGACCTGCTTGGCTGCGCTATCGCCGCCGTAGAAGGCCTTGAGGTCGCGCAGCGAGATGTCCTCGATGTCGCCGCCGATGCTCCCTTCGCTGAAGGAGAGCGCCATCCATGGTTCGAAGTGGGTGATGACGCGCGGCTTCACCTCGGGGTGCCTGGCGAGGTAGAAGTTGAGGCCATCGGCCCAGGCGTTCATCAGCGACTTGAGCCACGGCTCCGCGCCGTCATACAGCACCTTGAGGGTGTCGGGATTGATGAAGAGGCGCTGGCGCAGGTCGCGGTAGATCTGCGACTCTCCCTCCGCCTCGGCCAGGCGGCCGAGGCTGTAGAGATAGTTCGTCTCCACGCGATTGAAGTCGTCCTCGGCTTGCGCGTAGATGAGGCCGAAGACCGCGTCGGCGTCGGTCTTCCCGTGCACGTGGGGGATTCCCCAGTCGTCGCGGGTGATGGTGACGTTCTGGGCCTGCTGTTCCCAGCGGGCGAGATCGGCCTTGGAGGCGCCGCTGGCGTCGGGGCGGGCGCAGGCGGCGACGGCGAGGGCGGCGAGGAACAGGAAGCGCTTCATCGGGACAGGGGGGCGCTGGGCAAGAAGTCGGAGGGAGCGGACATAAGGCATTGCGGCACGCGACAGGTCAAGGCGCCGACTCTGACGATGAGCAGGCGCCAATGGATGAGGCGAGCGCGCGCGGACGCGAGGTCCGCCAGCGCCCGACTACTTCACCCCGAGGTTCTTCTTCAGGAACGCAACCGTCCGCGGCCACGCATCCTTCGCCGCCGCGAAGTTCGCCTGCTCCTCGGCCTCGTCGCGCGTCGCCTTGGGATCGTTCTGTGCCCGCAGGAAGCCGTGCACTGCCCCCTCGTAGTTGATCCCCGTGTAGCTCTTGCCGAGTGCCTTCATGAGCGAGTCGAGCTGCGGCATGGCGGCGGCGATGCGCGCGTCCTTGGAGCCGTTCAGCAGCATGACCGGGACCTTGATCTTGGCCAGCGAGTCGGCGTCGATGCGCGCCGGGACCGCGGGCGCCGTGGCCGTCGCCGGTGATCCACCGCTCATGTAGGGGAGACCGTAATAGGCCACGCCCCCAGAGAATCCCTTCACGCCGCCGTGAATGGCGTGCATGAAGGTCGTTTGTCCCCCCCAGCAATAGCCGATGACGGCGTACCGCTGGGTAGCCGCCGGCTGCATCATGGCGTAGTTGGCCGCGGCCACGATGGCCCGGTTACGCTCGGCGGCATCGACGCCGCGAATGAGGCCGCGCGCGGTGTCGGCGGGGAGCTCGACCGAGCTTGGCCCCCCGCGCACCCGCGACAGGAAGTCGGGGGCGATGGCGATGAAGCCGTCGGCCGCGGCCTGGTCGGCGACGGCGCGAACCCACGTCGACAGCCCGAAGATCTCGTGCACCACGACCACGACCGGTGCCTTGGCCGACGACTTGGGGTACACGATCCACGCCATGAGTGAATCACGGGAGCCGGGCTCCCAGGCGATCTTGACCCACTCGCCATGACGTGGCGTGGCGGCGAGCCGGGCGGCTGCCGACTGGGCACTTGCCGGCAGCCCCGGCGTCCCTTGCTGCTGCCGGTCTCCCGCTCGTGGCATGGTCCGGGGCGCCATCAGGTCGGCGGAACTCATGTGCGCTGCATGGTCGTCCATCGCCGCGCGCGAGGCGGACGGGACGACCCGCTGGACGGTGCAGGCGGGGAGGAGCAGGGCGGCAACGACCGCAAGGCGACGCGTCATGGGAACGGCCCTCGGGGAATTGGGGTGCACGCTGGTGGAAACGACGTGACAGCTCGAATGCGAACGACTAACGCCGGCGCCCTCGGGTTCGTTCGAGGCATCGGGCGCTCTCCATTCCCCGGTCCCATGCCCTGACTGACTGCTGGGAGGAGCGCCCGCGCACTCCGTCAGGAGCCTGACGAGTCGCTGGCGGTGTCGGACGGCGCCGACCCTTCGTCCGTGCGCTGCTGAGCGTCCTGTTTGCGCTGCAGCTTCTCCTCCTTCTTCTGCTCCTTCTTCCGCTGGCGATCCTGCTCCTTCTTCCGGCGCTCGAAGTCGTAGTTGACGCGTTTCTTCATGTGTGGGCTTCTGGGTTCAGGACTGGGAGAATGGTCGCGCGCCTCCCCTCTCGCCGACAAGGTCGGACAGGGTGGTGACGTGCGGGGACTGGTCGATGATGTGGCGCCCGAAGGCGCTGCACATTTCCCTCGCGCCCTCCTCGGTGGCCGCAGTGTGCTGCGTGCCAAAGGTGCGCACGGTTCCCCATCGCCCGATGAGGATATCGACGGACCAACGCCCCGATCCGCGCACCTGAAAGGTGCGCGCCGTGATGGTGAAGCCTCGGTAGGCGAGCGACAGAATGCGAGCGGCCTTGATTGGGGGAGACGAAAGCTAGTCCATTCCCCCTCGCCGGTGGGGCGGATTCGTGCCACCTTCGCCCCACTTCTTTCGTTTCGCCTCAGGAGGCCCGGCATGTCCCGCGACCTTTCGCGCAAGGAGTTCCTCTCGCTTTCGGCGCTGCTGGCCGGAGCGGCCACCGTACCGCGCACGCTCCTCGGAGGCGAGCCCCGGCGTCCGGCTCTCGCCGGCCCCCCCCAGCCCAAGGGGGGCGGCCTCGACGCCGACCTGGTCGTCGTCAATGCCCGCGTCCTGACGAGCGACCCGGCGCTTCCCCGCGCCGAGGCGTTCGCCGTCAAGGACGGAAGGTTCCTGGCGGTCGGGGACAGCGCCGATGTCCGCAACCTGGTCACCGGGCGCACGCGGGTGATCGATGCGGCGCGCATGACGGTCACCCCGGGCTTCATCGATGCGCACTGCCATCCGAGTGGTGTCAACGAGCTGTTCGAGGTCGACGGCAACCTACGGAGTATCGCCGCCCTCAAGGCGGCGATCGCCAGGAAGGCCGCCGAGACGCCGCCCGGGTACTGGGTCAATGCCTACATGTTCGACGACACCAAGCTGGCCGACGGGCGCCCGCTGCACCGCCGGGACCTGGACGAGGCAGCGCCGAATCACCCGGTGTCGGTCAACCACCGGGGCGGGCACACCAGCTGGTACAACAGCATGGCGTTGCGCCTGGCGGGGATCACGCGGGACACGAAGGATCCCGACCACGGCCGCTTCTTTCGCGATGCCGACGGTGAGCCGAACGGACGCGTGGCCGAGTTGGCGCGGGGCGTCTTCGCCACGGTTGGGAAGCGCACGCAATACACCACGGCGCAGCAGCGCGATCGCGCTCGTCAGGGGATGCGACACATGTCGCGCCTCTTCACCGCCGCCGGACTCACGACGGTGCACCACCTCTGGGCCGATCAAGACGACCTGCGCGCCTATGAGGACATCCGCGCCGACGGCGAGCTGCGCCATCGCGCCTATGCCATGGTGGGGGGCGACACGTATACACACCTGCGCGACGCCGGGATCCGCACCGGTTTCGGCGACGAGTGGGTCCGCATCGGTGGGGTGAAGTACGCCGCCGACGGCTCGGCGTCGGAGCGCACCATGCGCATGAGCACTCCGTATGTCGGCACCGACGACTACGGGATCCTCACCATGACGCAGCAGGAGATCGACGAGGCGGTGGACGACGCGCACACGCACGGGTGGCAGGTGGGAATCCATGCCAACGGCGACGTGACGATCGACATGGTGCTCAAGGCGTACGAGCGCGTCCTCGCCAGGTGGCCGCACCCCGATCGCCGGCATCGCATCGAGCATTGCTCCCTCGTCAACCCCGACCTCGTGCGCCGCATCAAGGCGACCGGTAGCATCCCCACACCGTTCTGGACCTACATCTACTATCACGGCGAGAAATGGGGCGAGTACGGCGACGAGAAAATGCGCTCGATGTTCGCGCACCGAAGCTTCCTCGACGCGGGGATCGTCGTCCCCGGCGCGTCGGACTATGGCCCCGGGCCGTTCGAGCCGCTGATGGCGATCCAGAGCATGGTCACGCGTCGCGACTACAAGAGGCGCGAGTGGGGGCCCAACCAGAAAGTGACTGTGGACGAGGCGTTACGTATCGCCACGATCAACGGCGCCCATGCCTCGTATGAGGAGGGGACCAAGGGGTCGATCACCGCCGGGAAGTGGGCCGACTTCGTCATGCTCGAGAAGGACCCCCACGATGTGGATCCCAACACGATCAAGGACATTCGCGTGGTGCAGACCGTCGTTGGGGGGAGCGTGATGTACCCGGCGGCCGGCGCCTGACCGATGGCGCGCACCATGCGCCTAGCCATCGTCGGCGCCGGCTTTTCGGGAATCGGCATGGCCATACGGCTGCGCCAGCAGGGGATCGACGACTTCGTGATCCTCGAACGCGCGGGCGATCTCGGTGGCACGTGGCGCGACAACAGCTACCCGGGATGCGCGTGCGACGTGCAGTCGACGCTGTACTCGTTTTCCTTCGCGCCGAACCCGCACTGGAGTCGCACCTTCTCGCCACAGGGTGAGATCTGGGAGTACCTGCGTCGCTGTGCCAGGAACTTTGACATCGATCGCCATTTCGTCTTTGGTGAAGAGGTCTCGGCCGCGACCTGGGACGACGCATCGCAGCAGTGGAAGCTGACGAGCACCAGCGGCGAGTGGCGTGCCTCGGGCATGATCCTGGCGAACGGGCCGCTGAGCGAGCCGGTCACCCCGACGCTCGACGGGCTCGATCGCTTCGCTGGGCACGTCTTTCACTCTGCGCGCTGGGACCACGCCTATCCGCTGCACGGCAAGCGCGTCGCAGTGATCGGCACCGGCGCCTCGGCGATCCAGTTCGTTCCGAAGATCCAGCCGGCGGTGGAACGCCTGCACGTCTTCCAGCGCACGCCGCCGTGGATCATGCCGCGTCGCGATCGGGCGATCCCCGGTTGGCGGCGCGCGCTCTATCGCCGCGCGCCGGCGGCGCAGCGTGCCGAGCGAGCGGCGCTGTACGCGCTGCGCGAGGCCATGTTCCTCCCCTTCCGTCATCCCGGTGCGTCCCGGATTGTGGAGTCGATCGCGCGCCGTCACCTGGCGGCGCAGGTCCACGACCGCGCCCTGCGGGAGAGGCTCACTCCAGACTACCGAATCGGTTGCAAGCGCATTCTCCTGTCCGACGACTACTATCCGGCGATCGCCATGCCTAACGTCACACTGGTGACGGACCGTATCGCGGCGGTGAGCGCAGGAGGAATCGTGACCGCCGATGGGCGCGAACGTCCGGTGGACGCCATCATCCTCGGCACGGGCTTCCGCGCCACCACCCGCCGCTGTCACCGTTCATTCGCAATGGGGTTGGCCAGACGCTCGCCGAAGCATGGCGCGGGAGTCCGCAGGCGTACATGGGGACCACCGTGGCTGGCTTTCCGAACCTGTTCTTTCTCCTTGGTCCCAACACTGGGCTCGGGCACTCGTCGGTCATGCTGATGGTCGAGGCGCAGATCGCCCATGTGCTTGGCGTTCTCTCGCTCATGGATCGGCGCGGGGCAGGGGCCATCGAGCCGCGCGCCGAGGCCCAGGCGCGCTATGTCACCAGCATCGACGAGCGACTGGCGCCGACGGTGTGGAACAGCGGGGGGTGCAAGAGCTGGTATCTCGATGCCACCGGACGCAACTCGGCGCTCTGGCCCGATGGCGTAGGGCGATTCCGGCGCACGGTGACGCAGGTGGACGCTGCCGACTATCGCGTGATCCCGCACGCCGGCGCTCCCGCCACTGCGAGGGGGATGCAACATGCATGACGCACTGCGCGCAGGCCGCACGTTCGGGGTGCAGCCCTCGCTGGTCGAGATGTTACAGGGAACGGGAGCGCGGTTGCTGTCGCACCTTCCCGGAAGCGCGCTGCATCGCCTCGTCCTGCGGTCGTCGCACGTGGTCGAAGGGATGACGCTCGATCCGCATGTGCAGCTTGTGCGTGCGGTCCGCGTCAGGCACGACGTGCCGATGCGGACGCGCGAGAACGTCGTGGAGCGTCGGGCCATCTACCGGCGCGAGGTCGCCTCGGTCGCCGGCGCGCCGACACCCGTGGGGAGGGTGCGCGACGTCGACGTGGAGGGGGCAAGTGGAACGCTGGCGGCACGACATTACGCGCCACCGGTGGGCGGCGAAGCGTATGGTGCACGTGCTGCCGGAGCGGCGTCCCTTCTGGTGTACTACCACGGCGGAGGCTTCGCCATCGGCGACCTGGAGACGCACGACGAACCGTGCCGCCTCCTGGCGCGCCACGCGGGGATGCACGTGCTGAGCGTGGCGTACCGGCTGGCGCCCGAGTATCCCTTCCCCGCTCCTGTGGACGACAGCATCGCTGCGCTCCGCTGGGCGATGCGGAACGCCGAGTCGTTGGGCGCCGACCCGCGTCGTGTCGGCGTTGGCGGCGACAGCGCCGGAGGAAACCTCGCGGCGGTCGCCGCGCTCGAACTCGCGCGTGGCGGGACGCCGCCGGTCGCGCAGCTTCTCATCTATCCCACCACCGATGCCGAGGCGACGACTCCGTCGCGGACGCGCTTCGGCGAGGGGTACTTCCTGGATGCCTCGGACATCGATGGTTTTCGCGACCTGTACCTCGGAAGCGACGTGGCGGTGCGCCGCGACCCGCGCGTGAGTCCGCTTCGCGCACCGGACCTGCACCTGGCGCCTCCCGCGCTCGTCGTGACCGCTGGCTTCGACGCGTTGCGTGACGAAGGGGTCGACTACGCCGAGGCGTTGCGGCTGTCGGGGGCGACCGTTCGGTACCTGCACTTCGAGCCGCTGGTTCACGGATTCCTCCACATGACCTCGGTCTCACCCGCGGCGCGGCGCGCCACGATTGCGATCGCTGCCGAATGGAAGGCGCTGGTCGGCGGTTCGGCCCCGGCGGCACGATAACCAGACGGCAGGAGGGCGGGGCGATGGCGTGAATACTCCCGGAGACGAGGTGCGGGCGACCGGGCGCCATTTCGGCGGGAACAGCGTTGGTTTGGGCGACGGCAACCTCCAGTCACGGCCGGTGTAGTGCGGGAGCGGCGCGCCGGATTAGGATTCATGCGCGACCGAGTTGGTCCCATCCCCACGTTCAATCACGAGCTCTCCCATGACCCGCATACGCTTCCTTTTCACGCTGCTCGCCATCCTTGTCCTTGGCGCGTCCGTCTCCCAGGCGCAACAGAAGGGTGTGGACGTCACCGGCAAGTGGGCGTTTGCCGTCGTGACGGAGAACGGGACCGGCTATCCTGCCGTCGTCCTCAAACAGGACGGGGAGAAGGTGACCGGGACGTACGACTCGCCGCGCCTCGGTACCCGCCCGCTGGAGGGGACTATCAAGGGTGACACCATCCGCCTCGAGATGAAGGGAGGGACCGAGGGGATGCCGCCGTTCCTTTTCGTCGGCGTACTGGTGGACAAGGACAACATGAAGGGGTCGCTCGAGATGGGGGGGATGGGGAGCGCCGCCTTCACCGCCAAGCGGGAACCGTAGCACTCGCGCGCGGAGCGAGGTCTCCCGTGAGCGGCGCCCCCCCAGGCAATGCTGCCGCGTCGTACGACACGTCGATCACCGACGGCCCGCTCCTTCCAGCCATCTGGCGCATCGCGTGGCCTACGATGCTGCAGAACGTCATCGGCGGGATGCAGGGAGTCATCGACCACGCCATGGTCGGGCACTATGTCGGCTACACCGGCAACGCGGCCATCGGCGTCTCGCTGCAGATCTATCTCGTCGTCATTGCGTTCATTTCCTCGCTGTTCATCGGGATGAGCGTGCTGGTGGCGCGCTTCGTCGGGGCGCGCGATCCTGAACGCGTGAACCGCACCGTGTCGCAGGCCTTCCTGGTCGCGGTGGGGCTCTCGCTCGGCGTCCTCGCCCCGGTCGGTTACTTCGCCGCGCCGCATCTGCTGTCGCTCGTGAACGCCGCGCCCGGCGTCGAGGCGCAGGCGCTTCCGTACCTGCGCATCATGTTCGTCTTCGGCGTGGGGATGCTCCTGTTTTACATGGTGGGTGGGGCACTGCGATCGGCGGGTGACGCGCGCACTCCGCTGCGGTTAGGCATTGCCGTGACCCTCCTGAACATCTCGCTGAACGTCATCCTGATTCGCGGCATCGGTCCCATACCGGGGTACGGCACGGCGGGCGCGGCGATGGGGACGGCGATCGCGACCGGTGCCGTGGGGGTGTACTCCGGTTACAAGCTGTGGAGTGGTACCTGGGTGGTGCGCTTCCCTCGCGAAGGGTTCCTGCGCCCCGACTGGGAGATCATCCGCGCCCTGTTCCGCTTCGGGCTTCCCAGCGGGGTGCAGGGGGTGGCGATGAACGTCGGTGGCGTGATGCTCCTCGGCTTCATCGGGTCACTTGCGCTGAGCGGGCAATCCCAGGCGGCCTACGCGGTGGGGTATACCGAGCTCTTTTCGTTCATCACCTGGACGTCGGCCGGGCTTACCGGTGCAGTGGCGACGGTGGCGGGGCAAAGCCTTGGCTCGGGGCAGCCGGAGCGCGCCGCGCGCTCGGCGTTCGAGGCGGCGCGTATCGCAGCTGTGGGGGCTGCCGCCGTCGGGATTCTCTTCCTTTCCATTCCGCGCACGCTGCTCGGGCTGTTCGGGATGACCGACCCCGTGGTGCTCGACATCGGTACCCACCTGCTGCGCTACTTGAGCGTGTCCGGCGTCTTCATCGCCGTTGCGCTGACGTACACCGGCGGGTTGCAGGGGACGGGCGACACGCGGAGCCCGCTGTACATCTCGCTGGTGTCGCAGATGGCGATCCCGCTCGGCATTTGCTGGTTCGTGCAGCGGTACTCGACGCTCGATCCGTGGGACATCTGGCGGGCGATCCTCGCCGGGCACATGACGCGCTGCGCGCTCTCCATCTGGCGGTTCCGCCAGGGGAAATGGCGCGAGATCGCCCTCGACGTCGGCAAGGCGCACGCTTGAGTTTGTCCACGCGCGCGCGCCGCACGTTGTGCCTGTCTACCGATTGAGCCAGTACGCGAACTTGATCAGGAAGGTGTTGTCGGGGTGCAGCGCGAACAGGTCGCGATAGTCGCGGGTCCACGGCTGACGTGCGTCCTGGTCGGTGGCGTCCTGGCGACCCTGCGTCCACACCAGGAAGAGCGTCGACCCCGGGCGATATTCCCAGCGAATCACGGTGTTGGTGCGCAGTTGCGTGACCTTGAATCGCTCCTGGGTCCCGTCGGGGGGAACGTACGGCTGGAAGCGATCGTCGTAGGCGCTGGCGTCGGGAGTGGCACTCACCTCACGCACGTCGGAGTAGGCTCCCGTGGAGACGAACGGTTCGCCATAGAACTCGAAGGTGAGGTTGGGTGTCACCGTGTAGTTGACGCGCGTTTGCATGCCGATGGTTCGCTGGTCCAGGCGGGCGAAGGCGTAGTGCGTCGTCCCGGCGGCGTCGACGAAGTTCCCGAACCATTGCGAGTTGTCCCGCTGGTGCGAGAGGTCGAAGCCGACGTTGGCCTGCATCCGCGTGGAGACGCGAAGGTTGAGGTACGGGCTGAGCGACGTGCCCCGTGTCTTGCCCTCGTCGGTGAAGCGCAGGTTCGCCCACATGCCGCCGGAGAGCATGCGCCGGCTGTCGGTGTTGAAGCCGCCCCACGGGGAGATGCCCGGCGAGAGCCGTAGCGCGGGCCCCCCGCGGGTGCAACGATCGCAGAAGCTTTCCGTCAGGCGATTGAAGGTGCTTCCGAGGTGCACGTCCCAGTTGTTGCGGAGTCCCATGTGCCCGTTGACATTGACGGCGTTGTCGAGGCGCATCCCCGACGTGTTCCACTGCTCCCAGTGGTTGCCGTTGACCTGCGCCCATCGGTAGATGCCGCGGGCGTTGCGGAAGCTCAGTGCGCTCCAGGTGCTCCAGTCGATGATGTCGGCGCGGCGCAGGAAACCGATGTCGTTGACCTCGAATCCCGCCGACTGCCTGACGAGGCTCGTCTCGAATCGGGTGATGCCGCCGCCGTACTTGCCGAACTTCACCTGCTCGGCGTGACCGCTGAGCGACGTTCGCGACGAATCCACGTCGAGTTCGTCGCCCGGTTGTTGGTAGAAATGCACCGGGCTGCGCTGCGTGCGGTAGATCGCCTCACGCGAGCCGCTCACCCGTGAAGCAGTCAGCTGGCCCGTGAGTTCGTACTGCCCGTCGCGGAACCGGTTGCGGAACGACGCCCCCGTGGCGTAGGCGCTGGCGTGGAGGAAGGGGTCGGTCGTGGCATCGAGCGATCGGTTCACCGCCGTGCCGATGAGGCTGACCCCCGCCTGCCCCCCGCGCAGGTCCTGCTGGGCGCGGAGCACGGCGAAGTTCGTGCGCGGTTCGACGACTCGATTGCTCGCCCCCACCACTTCCTGCGTCACGGCGTCGAGCAACCCGAACGAGAGTCCGCCGCTGGTGCGCCCGGTGAGCTTGGTGGCGGCGGCGATCGGCGTCGAGGTGGGGGTGCTCGCATCCCCGTACAGTCCGCCCAGGGCGGGGGAGCGCCCGATGCGCCGCGAGTAGAACAGCCCTTCGTTGGTAGAGCAGTCCACCACGATGTAGCAGTTGAGCGCGAACTGGTACAGTCCGGTCCCCTCGACGAAGAAGGGGCGTCGCTCGCTGAGGAAGACCTCGAAGGCGCTGAGGTTGAGGACGGCGGGGTCGGACTCGACCTGCCCGAAATCGGGATTCACCGTTGCATCGAGCGTGATGTTGGGGGTGATGCCGAACTTGAGGTCTCCCCCAACCGTGAATTGCTGATCGCGCTCGTAGCGCGTGCCCGACGTGGTGCGCTGCACGTTCCTGGTGACGAGGTAAGGGGTCACCTCGACACGTCGGGCACTCGAGATCCCTTCGAGCCCGGTGAGTCGCCCCAGCTGCGATGCGAGCCCGTTGGCCGTCGGCGAGTAGGCCGGCCAGGCCACGCGCTCGCGATATCGCTCGATGTCTCGCCAGACGCCGAAACCGAAGACGTGGTCGCTCCCCGGTGCATAACGAAGCTGCGACAGCGGAATCCGGAACTCGGCAGTCCACCCGAGCGAGTCGACGGTGGTGGCCACGTCCCAGATGCCATTCCACGAGTCGTCCTCGTTGGTGTCGTTGCTGATGCTGTAGTCGCGCTTGACGCCATCGGGGTTGACCGCGAACTGGTACCCGGTGCGGCGATCATCATACGAATCGATGAGGAGCTTGACCTGGTCCGACGGTCCGCGCACATCACGCCGCGAGAGCGCGTGCATGATGCTGTCGGGGTGCGGGTCGAACATCCGCACGAAGACGTAGAGATTGTGCTCGTCGTAGGCGACCTGGAACTCGGTCTTGAACCGGGCCTCGGCGTCGACCTTGGGCTCGAATTGCCGGAAGTCGGCGGTGCGTTGCGCGTCGCGCCATATCGCGTCGTCGCCTCGACCATCGATCGCTGGGGGTTGTGGCGCGCGGGCCGCGAGGGCGGTACGCGGCGCTGTCCCCCCCTCGCCCGCCTGGCGCAGCGGCGGATGGGTGAACGCGAGGGCGACGAGTGCGAGCAATGCGACCGGCATGAGTGGCTCCTGTCCGGGACGACCGCGATTGGACAGGGCAAACCACTCGTTGGTTGCTCAGCGCTTGCGCGGCGTACGCTCGTCGCTGCAATCTCTCGACGCCGACAGCTGTCGGCGCACGCACGCGAATCGTGAACGGCGTGCTGACTCCACTCCTGTAGTAGCCCACGCATCCTTCCAGATGACCAGCACACTTGCCCCTGTCGCTGTCGCGCTCTTTCTGGCGACTACCGCGATTGCCAATGCCCAGCCGACCGTGCGGGCCTTCACCGGTGTGAGGCTCATCGACGGCACCGATCGCGCGCCGATCGCGAATGCAACGCTACTCGTGAAGGACGGACGGGTGGTGGCTGCGGGACCCGACTCGGCGGTGACGATCCCGTCTGGCGCCGAGCGCGTGGCACTGGATGGCAAGACGGTGATTCCGGGACTGATCAACGCGCACGGACACGTGACCGGCGTCCGCGACCTTGCAACGTACGCGGCGTACGGTGTGACGACGGTGTACTCGCTCGGCGGCGAGCCGGCGGACGTCTTCGCGGCGCGCGCATCGCAAGACATGCCGTCGCTGGCGCGGTCGCGCGTCTTCGTCGCCGGGCCGGTGTTGACTCCCACCACGGCCGATGAAGCGCGCGCACAGGTGGCCGGCGTCGCCGCCCAGCGGGTGGACATCGCCAAGATTCGCGTGGACGACAACCTCGGCACGGCGCCGAAGATGCCCGCCGAGGCGTATCGCGCCGTGATGACCGAGTCGCATCGCCGCGGGTTGCGTGTGGCGGCACACCTCTTCTATCTGTCCGATGCCAAGCTGCTGCTCGAGGCCGGCGCCGACCTGGTGGCGCACAGCGTGCGTGACACCGACGTCGACGCGGCATTCATCGCCGCGCTCAAGTCGACGGGCGTTTGCGTGAGCCCGACGCTCATGCGCGAGGTCTCGGCGTTCGTGTACGAGTCGACGCCGGCGTGGTTCGACGATCCGCTCTTCCTCGCGCATGCCAACCGCGCGTGGATGGCGACCGTGTCGGACCCGGCACGGCAGGCGTCGGTGCGAGCGAGTGCGAGTGCGCAGCGATACAAGGCCGCGCTGGATGTCGCCAGCCGCAACCTGAAGCGCCTATCGGATGCCGGCGTGATGATCGCCATGGGGACCGATACCGGGCCGGTGGGACGATTCCAGGGATACTTCGAGCTGATGGAACTCGAGCTGATGGTGAAGGCGGGGCTCACTCCTCGCCAGGCATTGGCCGCCGCCACGCGCGACGCTGCGCGCTGCATGCAGCTCGATCGGGAACTCGGGACCCTCGAGCCGGGGAAGTGGGGCGACTTCGTCGTGCTCGACGCCGACCCGCTGGCGGACATCTCCAACGTGCGGCGGATCAACTCGGTCTGGATCGACGGGAATCGCGTCGTGCGCTGACCGGACGGCCACGGTTCCGCGCGCCCACCAGTGACCGCCCTCATTCCCCCATTCGTCCTGCTCGCCACCTTCACGGTGGCGATCTTCCTGAACGCCGCGCTCCTGTTCGCTGTGGAGCCGATGTTCACGAAGATGGTGCTTCCCTTGTTAGGCGGGGCGCCCGCGGTGTGGAACACCTGCCTCCTCTTCTACCAGGGGGCACTGCTGGCGGGATACCTGTATGCACACGTGACGTCGCGGTGGCTCTCGGCCTCGCGGCAGGCGGCGCTCCATGTGGCGCTGCTCGCGACGTCGGTGGCGCTGCTTCCCATCACCCTGGCAGGGAGCCCCGCCCCGCCGACCGGGGGGACGGGGCCGGCGGTGACGTGGCTCCTGGCGCGCCTCGCGACGACGCTTGGCATCCCCTTCGTTCTGCTCGCCGCCGGCGCGCCAATGCTCCAACGATGGTTTGCAACTACGCGCCATCCACGGGCCGCCAATCCGTACTTCCTATACGTCGCCAGCAACGCGGGAAGCTTCGTGGCGCTCCTGGCCTATCCCACGCTGGTCGAGCCGACGCTGCGGTTGAGCGAGCAGAGCGAGCAATGGGCACGTGGCTACTGGGTGCTGATGGCGCTGGTGCTGGTGGCCGGTGGGGCGGCCTGGATGTGGCGGGCGGGCGGACGAGCGGGGCCCGGCGACTCGCACGCAGCGGCGGGCGATTCTCCCCCTGCTGGTGCAGCCCGTGATTCACGCGACGACGACGGGGCACTACCCCTCCCGACGATCGTCCCCACCCGTGCATGGCGCCTGCGCTGGGTCCTCCTCTCCTTCGCACCGTCGTCGCTCCTCCTCGGGGTCACCACCTTCCTTGGTACCGACATCGCCTCGGTTCCATTTCTCTGGGTGGTGCCGCTGGCGCTCTACCTCCTGACCTTCGTCCTCGTCTTCGCGCGTCGCCCGCTGCTCAACCGGCGGGTCGTCCTCGCCCTCGAGGTCGTCCTGGCCCTCACGCTCATCGTCGTCATCGGGGCCAACCCGGCGCGGCGGCTCACGGCGGTGGCAGCATTGCATCTGCTGACCTTCTTCGTGATGGCCATGGCCTGCCATCGCGAACTCGCCGATGCGCGCCCGCGCGCCGAGCACCTCACGGAGTTCTACCTGTGGATGTCGCTCGGCGGGGTGCTGGGCGGGGTCTTCAACGTCCTCCTGGCTCCGGTGCTCTACGACCGCGTGCTCGAGTATCCGCTGGCGATCATCGTCGCGCTCGGCCTGCGCCCAATGTGGAACTCGCGGACTCCTCCCCGGCGCGCCCTGTTCCTCGACGTCGCCCTGCCGCTGTTGCTCTTTGCGGTCGTGACCGTGGGGTATCATCTCCCCGCGCTCCCGGTCCGGTGGGGCGACTATGCCGTGTACGGTTACCTCGGCGCGTGCGCCGCCATCGCCGCCACCTTCTACAAACGCCCATTGCGCCTGGCGATGGGGGCGGCGGCCATCTACCTGGGCACCGACCTCGGGCTCCGCGCCGCGAACGACACCATCTTCCAGGGGCGTTCCTTCTTCGGCGTCTATCGCGTGCGCCGCTGGGAGAACTACGTCCTCCTGCAGCACGGGACCACCACCCACGGTGGGCAGAGCGTCGTCGCCAGCCGCAAGACGGACCCCCTCACCTACTACCATCGCGAAGGGCCGTTGGGAGACCTGTTCCGCTACGTCACCGACTCGGTCGGGGCGCGCTCCGTGGCCCTGGTGGGGCTCGGTGCCGGGACCACGGCCTGCTATTCGCGTCCGGGTGAGCAGTGGACGTACTACGAGATCGACCCGCTGGTCGTGGCCATCGCTCGCACCCCCGCGCTCTTCACGTACCTGGCTGACTGCCAGCCAAACGTGCGCATCGTGATCGGCGACGCGCGTCTTTCCCTTGCCGCTGCCCCCGACTCCTCGTTCGACCTCATTACCCTCGACGCCTTCAGCTCCGATGCCATCCCGGTGCACCTGATGACCAGGGAGGCGCTGCAGCTGTATGCCCGAAAGCTCCGTCCCGGGGGAATCGTTGCCTTCCACATCAGCAATCGCTATCTGGACCTGCGACCGGTCCTCGTGGAGCTGGCGCGCGATGCGCACCTGGCTGGTGCCATGGTGGATCGTGACGTGAACGCGGCGCAGAAAGCCAAGCTCTACTACGGGTCACGCTGGGTCGCGTTGGCCGCCAGCGCACACACCCTCGCCCCCCTCGTCCGGGGGGCCGGGTGGCAGGTGCTGTCGCCATCGGCCCCGGTCCGCGTCTGGACCGACGACTTCTCCGACGTGCTCGGCGTCATGAAGTAGACGTGACGACCGGCGCCGAGGGATTGCATTCCCCTCATTAACGCGCAGTACAGGTGCCCGGTGATTGACTTCCTCGAGTGCTGGCGCGTCGAAATCCGGGATGGGTGGGGGTACTCCCTGCGGGCCAAGGGGAGTTCCCCCCTCGCGCGTGGCTCAGTCCCGTGCGACGTTAGCGCCGCGTTTTCCGATGCAATCTCGACTTTACCACGCTCCGGGAGGATTCGTGCGCCATCTGCTGCTCGCGGCACTTGCTGGAAGTCATGTGTTGTGTGCGCAGGTGCTCGAGGCGCAGGTCGCATCGGGGGCGAGCTTCACGTCGGCCCCTCCGGCCACCGACAGTGCCCGTCAGCTGCACGCTGCACTGCCCCCGCTCGCGTCGGCCCAGCCGGCGGGGGTGATTGTGCCCGGGATGCCGATGGCGCACGTCGTGTCGGTCACGCGCACGGCGCCACATTTCGTGCGGCTCACGGCCGCTGCGGTCGGGGTGTCGGCGGTCGTGTCGCTGGCTGACGAACCGATCATGCGCCAGATCGCCCGCCTTCGCAGCCCGGACGGCGCGATGCAGAAGTCGTCGAACGTGGTGGCCGCCTCGCTGGGTTCGGCATTGCCGTTGTCGTTAGGTGCGGTGATGTGGGCCGGCGGCGCCATGGCCGGCAACGACTTCGTGCAGCACGTGGGGGTCGAGTCCACCCAGGCAGTCCTCCTCAGCGGGGCCCTCACCATCGGGATCAAGGGGCTCGTCGGGCGCTCGCGCCCCAATGCCAGCCCCGATGATCCGGACCAGTACTATCCCGGGGGCGGATTCCGTGACGCCAGCCGGGCCTCGTTTCCCTCGGGGCATACCAGCTCGGCCTTCGCCGTCGCCACCGTGTTGTCGAAGGAGATGTCGGCGCGCTATCCCGCCCATCGCTGGCTCATTCGCGCCGCACTCTACGGCGCCGCCGGATCGGTCGGTCTCGCTCGCATGTACCAGAATGCCCACTGGCCCAGCGATGTGGTCACCGGCGCAGCGCTGGGGACGTTGAGCGGGTTGCAGTCGCTCTCCTGGCATCGCGGAAGCCGATAGGAAGCACTCCCGCCCGGAGGGGGTCACCACGTGGCGAACGGTGCGCGTTAGCTTCGAGACATGCTTCCGCTGAGACACGGGGTTACGGTCGTGGCTGCCTGGGCGGTCACCGGTCTGGGTGCCGGCGCCACGCGCGCCGGGGCACAGGCGCCGCCGCCACCGGATTCGCTCTCGCGATTCGAGCGCACCGTGCGAGGCGACGACGGGGGAGCGAACGCTGGAGTCGCCGCGCCGCGCCTGCGCTCTGCGACCAATGTGCGCGGGGCCACGCAGCGCTTCGAACTGGGGACGCACGGGACGTTCGAATACCGCCGTCCCGTACGCCTGCGCGCCGTGCGCGAAATTCCGGCGACCGTCGTCGGGACGCTGGTCCTCGGCGTCCAGCCGCAGACTCTCCCCGAGTGGGGAGCAGCCGCCGTGAGTTCGCTCGCCCTCTACGCCGCCGACGACTACCTGCTGGACAAGACGCGGATGCTGGCCCGGCACCTCGGCCTTCCGCCTAATCACCCGTCGATCAACCTGCGCTTCGCCGGGATGAAGCTCCCCATCCCCTCGACGCTGGGCTCGGCGCTCTACTTCCTTGGCGACGGGTCAGCGGATCTCCTGGTGGCCGGCGGCTTCATGGTCCACGGATTCCGCAAGGACGACAACCGGGCGCGAACCACGGCGAGTGAGATCACCTCCGGGCTCGTCTCGCTTGGCGTGTACACGCAACTCCTCAAGCGCTCGTTCGGGCGCCAGACGCCGAACGAAGCCACCGGGCCACGGGGGCGCTGGCGCCCATTTCCCGCCATGGGCGATTACAACGCCAACGTCCCGGCGTATGACGCGATGCCCTCCGGGCACATGGCGGCGGCGATGTCGACGGTGGAGATCATCGCCCTCAACTACCCCGAAAAGCGGTTCGTCCGCCCGTTAGGCTACTCACTCATGACCGTGCTCGGCTTCGCCATGGTCAACAACGGGGTGCACTGGGCGAGCGACTACCCGCTGGCGCTGATGATTGGCGGCGGGGTGGCGCGAGTGACGGTGGCGCGCGGGCGCGCGCAGGTGCAAGAGGAGGTCGGCGCGGCGGCGGGGCGCCCCAACCGCGGTTTCACCTGGTCCCCCCTCATCTCCCCGAGGGCGGTGGGGGTGACGCTCGGGCTCCCCTACTGAGAGGGCCTTTCGGGACGATTCCGCGCTGCCCCGCCTCGAACACTCAGGGGCCCCGGAACCGGAGCCCCTTCGTCAACGCAGCGGGCTCCCTGCGGTGAACTCCTTCAACTGCAACGAGATGGTCCCGAAGATGACGTGCGTCTCCATGCGCACCATCAGCCGGCGATCGTCGTCCGTGAACCAGATCTCGGCGCGCCCATTCTTGGAGAAGACCCCCTTCGACTTGATGATCGGCTTGACCACGATCGTCTGGAACGTCCCGGCGGGGACGGTCAGCCTTTCCCTGCGGGCGGCGATGACGGTTACCGGATTGCGGTCGGGGATGAAGTAGCGGTTGTAGTCGTACGTGCGTCCGACCTCGAGGGGTTGGTTGCGCACGAAGTAGATGAACGCCCCTTCGTCGAGCGGGCTCTCGACCGTCGGGCGTTCGGGCTTTTTGTCCTCCCGGTAGACCCCGCGCTCCGGCATGATCTCGTAGACCTTCGTTCGCTCGCGCTTCCCCTCGACCGTCGCTTGGCGATGGCGGAGTGAATTGAAGGTCTCGACGTCGATCCAGCTCTCCAGGACGTCGTGGACGCGGTAGCCGGGAATCCCGCCCTCGATCTCCAGCTTGGTGTGCCAGACATTGCGGCCCCGGACGGTGTCGAGCCCGACGACCTCCATGCGGGCGGTCCCGACGTTGAACATCCCGTATTTGACGTCGTAGACCATCGATTCCCCCATGCCGAATACGGGGGAGCGAGATGCCGTGATTCCCTGCGCGCCGAGGAGTGCCTCGGGGGCGAGGGGTGCTACGGATAGCGCCCCCGCGGCGATCGCCCCCGCCGCCATGAGGGCGCGGAGGTGGGAGGCAGCGGGAGCACGTTGGGCGCGATAAACGAGCGACATGCGGTTCCTGAGGTATCGGTAAGGCGATCTTAACGCTTACTCCCCTCTCCCCGTTACAGTTCCCGGCGCACAGTATTGCGCGACCTTCCCACCCCCTCAGCGCAGCAGATTCATGCCAATCCAGAACAGGGCGAACAAGACATACGACGTCTGTATCGTCGGCTCCGGGGCCGGCGGCGGGATGACCGCTTACATGCTGACCCAAGCCGGGGCCGATGTGGTCGTGCTCGAAGCCGGTGGGTGGTGGGACAACACGAAAGACAGCAAGATGCTGGCGTGGCCGTACGACACACCGCGGCGGGGGGCGTCGACGAAGGAGCGCCCCTTTGGCGAGTTCGACGCCTGCGTCGGCGGGTGGCAGGTGGAGGGGGAGCCGTACACCAAGGCGGCCGGGACGCAGTTCGACTGGTGGCGGGCGCGCATGTTGGGGGGGCGGACCAACCACTGGGGGCGCATCTCGCTCCGGTTCGGCCCCGACGACTTTCGCCGGAAGAGCATCGACGGGTTGGGCGACAACTGGCCGATTTCGTACAACGACGTCAAGCCGTATTACGACCGCGTCGACCGCCTGATCGGGATCTTCGGGTCGCGCGAGAACCTCCCCAACCACCCGGACGGCGAGTTTCAGCCGGCGCCCAAGCCGCGATGCTACGAGCTCGCCATAAAGCGCGCCTCCGACAAGCTGGGGATCTGGTGCATCCCGTCGCGTCTCTCGATCATCACCCGGTCGATCAACGGGCGCTCGCCCTGCCACTACTGCGGGCAGTGCAACCGCGGGTGCGCGGTCAACGCCAACTTCTCGTCACCCAACGTCCTGCTCTTCCCGGCGCAGCGCACGGGGAAGTTGACGATCATCACCGACGCCATGGCCCACGAGGTGACGACCGACGCGCGCGGGCAGGCCACCGGGGTGCAGTACATCGACAAGAAGACGGGGAAGGACACGCGGGTGAACGCGCGCGTCGTGGTGCTCGCGGCCAGCGCCTGCGAGAGCGCGCGCATCCTCCTCAACTCCAAGTCGTCGCGCCATCCGCACGGGCTCGCCAACTCGTCGGGCGTGGTGGGAAAGTACCTCACCGACACCACCGGGACCGACGTCGCCGGCTTCATCCCGAGCATGATGAAGCAGGTCCCGCACAACTGCGACGGCGTGGGGGGCGGGCACATCTACATGCCGTGGTGGATCGACAACAAGAAGCTCGACTTCCCGCGCGGTTACCACATCGAGACGTGGGGAGGGCTCGGGCAGCCGTCGTACGGGTTCGGCGGGGGGATCGCGACGATGCCGGGCTCCATTGGCGGCGGCTACGGCAAGGCGCTCAAGGATGACTATCGGCGTTACTACGGCTCGGTGGTCGGCTTCAGCGGCCGCGGTGAGATGATCCCCAACGACAAGTCGTACTGCGAACTCGACCCCACGGTGAAGGACAAGTGGGGGATCCCGGTGCTGCGCTTCCACTGGGAGTGGGGCGACGCCGAGTACAAGCAGGTCAAGCACATGCAGGAGACCTTCCGCGCCATCATCAAGGAGATGGGGGGCGAGCCGTTAGGCGACATGCCGGGGCGCGACAAGGGGTACGGGATCGCCAACGGCGGCGCCATCATCCACGTGCTCGGGTGCGTGCGCATGGGGACGAACGCGCGGAACTCGGCGCTCAACGCTCAGTGCCAGGCGTGGGACTGCAAGAATCTGTTTGTCGCCGACGGTGGGCCCTTCGTTTCGCAGGCCGACAAGAACCCGACTTGGACCATCCTCGCGCTCGCGATGCGGACGAGCGAGTACATCATTGCACAGCGGAAGGTGGGGGCGCTATGAGGGCAGAGGACGAGAAGATAAGAGGACGAGAAGACGAGAGGGTGCCGGTGGTGGGTGGTGGCGAGGGAGTGGACGCCACTTCGTCCACTCGTCGTGATGTCGTGCGCATGCTGGTGGCGGCGCCACTGGCGGCGCTTGCCATCTCGCTGGAGGATGTCGAGCGCGCGTCGGCGTCGGCGGCGAATGTGTTGCAGGGGGCGCAGCAGCGGGGGCAGGCGTTCCGGCCCAAATTCTTCACCGCCGGGGAGTGGCGGACGGTGCGCACGCTGGCCGACCTGGTCATTCCGCGCGACGCACGCTCGGGGAGCGCGACCGACGCTGGTGTCCCCGAGTTCATGGACTTCATCATGATGGCGTATCCCGACATGCAGCAGCCGATGCGTGAGGGGCTGGCATGGATGGACGCACAGGCGAAGGCGCGCTTCGGGAAGGTGTTCGTTGCCGCGGCTGCCACGCAGCAGACGAAGCTCCTCGACGACATCGCCTATCCAAAGAAGGCGACGTCGGCGATGAAGCCGGGGGTCGAGTTCTTCACGCGCTTCCGGAACCTGACGGCATCGGGATTCTGGTCGAGCCGGATCGGCATCGCCGACCTGCAGTACATGGGGAACAGTCCGCAGGCCGCCTGGAACGGGTGTCCGCCAGCTGCATTGGCCAAGCTCGGGGTGAAGTACTCCTGACAGGGCGGGGGGCCGGCGGGGGCTTATCGGGAAGGGGCGACACCGGAAGGATGACGCGAGATGGGCCTTCGGTGCGACGGCGAGTGGCGTCCGGCCACCGGGCACTCCTTCTGTCGCGCCCGGTGGCGAACGGGTCGCTGGAACGGGTATGTTCGCAGGTGATGCGTGGTGGCCACGGCGCATCACCCGTCCCGAACTCACTCGCCTTCGCATGACTGGACCGATCGACGACCTCCTCGCCCTCCTCGACCTCGAACCGCTCGAGGTCAACATCTACCGCGGGCGCAACCGCGATGTGGGGACGGGGCGCGTCTTTGGAGGACAGGTGTTCGCGCAGGCGCTTGTCGCGGCGCGCCGGACAGTCGACGGGGCGCGCGAAGCGCACTCGGTGCACGGCTATTTCATCCTCCCCGGCGATCTTGCCGCTCCCATCGTGTACTTCGTGGACCGGCTTCGGGACGGGAACTCCTTCACCACGCGCCGGGTGACCGCGATCCAGCACGGCCAGGCGATCTTCAATCTCTCCGCGTCGTTCCACCTGGCCGAGCCCGGGCTCGAGCACCAGGAGGAAATGCCGTCCGTCCCGCCGCCCGAGGAGCTCGCGCCCGAGCTGGAGCTCATTCGCGAGATGGCGGATCGCATTCCCGAGTCGCTGCGCCCGGTGCTGACGCAGGATCGTCCGATCGACTTCCGCCCGGTGACCCCCGGCGACCCATTCCGTGCCGAGGTTCGACCACCCGTTAGGCACGTCTGGTTCCGGGCGATCCACCAGCTTCCCGACGACGCGATCACGCATCAGGCGGTACTGGCGTATGCGTCCGACTACGGTCTCCTCCCCACCGCGCTCGGTCCCCACGGCGTTGCCTTCCGGTCGAAGGGGTTGCAGATGGCGTCGCTGGACCATTCGCTATGGATGCATCGCCCCTTCCGCGCCGACGAGTGGCTCCTCTATTGCATGGACAGCCCCGCGGCCGCGGGGGCGCGCGGCTTCGTCCGCGGATCGATCTACCGGCGCTCGGGTGAGTTGGTCGCCTCGGTGGCGCAGGAGGGATTGATGCGACTGCGCCCCCCCAAACCCTGAACCATACTCCTGCGATGCTGCGAGCCACCCTGCGCCCCCTCGTCCTCGCCCTCTCGGCCGCCTCGACGGTGCTGGGCGCGCAGTCGTCGAAGCCCCGCACCAACGTCGGGCGGCCGACGGAGAAGTCGTCAGTTGCAACGCCGGCGACCGCCGGTTTCTCGGCGGAACGGTTGGCTCGCATCGACCGCTTCATGCAGTCGTATGTCGATGACGACAAGGTGGCGGGAGCCGTGGGATTGGTGCTGCGCAATGGCCGCGTGGCGTATGAACACGCCGTGGGGTGGAGCGACAAGGAGGCGGGGCGCCGCATGACCACCGACGCGATCTTCCGCATCGCGTCGCAGAGCAAGGCCATCACGAGCGTCGCGATCATGAGCCTGGTCGAGGAGGGGAAGATTGCCCCCACCGACCCCGTCTCCCGCTTCATCCCCGCGTACGCGAAGACGACGGTTGCGGTCCGGAGCGACACGGGGGTGGCAATCGTTCCGGCCAAGCGAGCGATCACGATCCGCGATCTCCTCACGCACACTTCCGGGATCTCTTACGGCACCGATGGCTCCGTGGCCAGACTGTACGAAGCGAAGGGACTCGGTCCGGCGGCGGGGTTCGGCTGGTACACCGCCGACAAGGACGAGCCCGTGTGCACCACGATGGAGCGCCTCGCGTCACTCCCCTTCGTCGCCCAGCCTGGCGAGGCGTGGGTATACGGCTACAGCACCGACATCCTTGGGTGCGTGGTGGAGAAGGTGTCGGGGATGGCGCTCGATGCCTTCATCGCCGAGCGGATCTCCAAGCCGCTGGGGATGGTGGACACGTACTTCTTCCTTCCCACGGACAAGCGCGACCGGCTCTCGGCGGTGTACGCCAGTTCGGCCGATGGAAGCTCGATCGCGCGTGCAGCTGACGGTGCGCGCGGGCAGGGACAGTACATCGATGGCCCGCGGCGCTCGTTCGCTGGCGGGGCAGGGTTGGTCTCGACTGCGCGCGACTATGCCCGATTCCTCCAGATGCTCCTGAACGGCGGCGAGCTCGACGGGGTGCGCCTCCTCGCGCCGAAGACCGTGCAGCTGATGACGACGAACATGGTGGGGTCGCTCTACGCGAACGCCGCCGGCACCGAAGGAGTCGGCTTCGGACTCGGCTTCGAGACCGTCGACCGCTTTGGCGCCAACGGGCTGAGCTCACAAGGGACCTTCAGCTGGGGCGGGGCATACGGCTCCAACTATCGCGTGGATCCGAAGGAAAAGCTGGTGATCGTCTTCATGGTACAGCAGATTCCCAATCGCACCGATCTCGCGGCCAAGTTCCCGACCCTCGTGTACCAGGCATTGACCGGCATCCCGTCGTTCTAGGCACATCGGTGCCGTCCATCGGCACCAACCCGTGGAGGAGAGCCATGGCGACCCACGAAGTGCAGGCCGCAGCCGCGGTGGTGCGCAAGCCGACCGACGAGGAGCTCGACGTGTACGGCCTGACGCACCCTGGGAAGGTGCGCACCGAGAATCAGGACCACTTTCTGGTCGCCTCCCTGCACCGTCAGATGCGGGTGCACCTGACGAGCCTCCCGGCGCTGGGCGGTACGACGGTCAACACCGACCGGCTCGCCTTTCTCGCCATGGTCGCCGATGGCGTGGGTGGTGGCTTTGCCGGCGAGGAGGCGAGTCGCTTCGCTCTCGAGGCGATCGCCGGATTCGTGAACAACAGCGCCCATTGCTTTTACACCGCCGACGCCAGCGACGACGAAGCGTTCCGGGCGACCCTGGAGTCGGCGGCGCTCAGCGTCCACGAAGAGCTGACCTTGCGCAGCGAGCAGCTCCCCGGGCGCCGAGGGATGGCCACCACGCTCACCCTGTTCCTGGGCGTGTGGCCGCGCGTATATCTCCTGCAGGTCGGCGACTCCCGCTACTACATGTTGCGCGACGGCGAACTCACGCAGGTCACGCGTGACCAGACGATGGCGCAGGAGCTGATCGATCTCGGTGTCATATCGCGCACCGACCAGAAGGCGTCGCGCCTCTCCAACATTCTCTCCAGCGCCATCGGCGG
>DAIESF010000161.1 GCA_027346425.1 Gemmatimonadota bacterium
GCCTTGAAGCCGATCGAGGGACCAGCATACAGCTGCGGACGGACTGTGCTCGCTGAGGCGGGCTCGAATTGCAGCAGGAGGGGGACGTCGACATAGGTGAGCTTGAGCTCGGCCTTGGCCACGACGTCCTGCTCAACGATCGTGGTCGTCTTGGCGCCCTTCTGCGACAGCAGGACCTCCGGACGAAGGGCGAATGTGCCGGACAATGGCTTCACGAGGTAGAGGCCGGCCAGTATGACGGTGCGTCGCTCGGCGTCATCTGCATCACTGCCACCGAAGTTCGAAGAACCGGCGCCGGCGAGTATGCCGATGCGGAAAGGGTTGGCCGAGGCGCGGCTGGGCTGCGCGGCGAGAGGGTGCGCCAGCGTGCCGCCTAGCGCGAGCGCGGCGAGGGGAAGGAGAGCGAGGGATCGCATTTGGATACCTCAGGCGTGTAAGCGGTGACGACGCCCGGGATGTCCGGGGTCGCGTCAGTTGTCATGTGGGGTGCTCGTCGCCTCGCGGAGCCCGGGCAGGGCGTTCCCACTCCGGTCCGAAGCCATCACACCGCCGCAGGGCGACGCTCACGCGTCACACGGGACACGATGACGAAGGGCGATTAGCGTCCCGCTTATGCGGCACGCCTCCCCGCTTACCGCACGCGCTAGTTCCTTGCCTTCGGCTTGAGCAGGAGATCCTGAAAGTCGAAGGAGAAGTCCACGTCGGGCGAGGCCGGCGCCATCTTGGCGAGGTCGACCGCGCCATCGGGGGTGAGCATGAAGGTGATGTAGGCGTCGGCGCGAAGTTCGCGGTCGCGCCACCGCACGAGGAACGTGTCGTGCTGCCACGGAATGAGGTCGCCCACGAGCTGCGGGGTGTGCGAGAAGCGGATGACCAGGCCGCCGTTCTCAGTGGCGATGGAGATGTCGCCGTACCATGCGTCCTCGTAGGTGCCGGCGTACTTCGGCAGGGCGAGCGATGGTCGTGACGTCGAGTCGCGCGCCCCTTGGGTGCGCTGTGCGGACGCTGCCAACATCTGCTGCTGCAATACGCGCACCGAGTCGAAGTTGGCGATCCAGTCGTGCGGCGGTGTGGCGTCGAGCACCCGATCCATGAGCGCCCAGGTGAGGGCGAGGTAGGTGGGCGACTCGTCATTGGTCAGGACGACGACACCAGCGCGCGCCGATGGGATGAAGGCGACCGACGAGAGGTACCCCGGGAGACCGCCGGTGTGATGGAGCATCTTTCGCCCGCGATACGTGCTGACGTCGAGTCCCAGGGCGTAGAAGCTGAAGTCGCTCGCACGCGGGGCGAGCCATCGCGGAGGGGGATTGTTGGGCATGGGAGTCACCGGCTCCCACAGCTTGCGCGCGGTGGCAGCGGTGAACGGTCGCGAGCCGTTGGCCATGCGCCCGGAGTCGAGTTGCGTCAGGACCCACTTGGCCATGTCCACGGCGCCGCTGTTGATCCCGCCGGCAGGGTTCGTGTTGTCACTGGTCATGGGCGCGATGGCCTTGAGCGTCCCGTCGAGCAGGGTATGCGTCTGTGCCACGTCGCCGGGGGCGGCCGCGTCGCCGTGGCGCGAGGTGCTATGCGTCATTCCGACCGGTCTGAGGATTCGCTCCTCGATGAAGCGCTCCCACGGCATCCCACTCACCGCCTCGATGACCTCGCCCGCCACGAGGTAGAGGACGTTGTCGTAGGCGTACGCGGAGCGGAACGAGGTTGCCGGCTTGATGTAGCGGAGGCGCCGCATGATCTCGGCGCGGTTGTAGGTCGAGGCGGGCCACCACAGCAGATCCCCGGCGCCGAGCCCGAGCCCGCTACGGTGCACGAGCAGATCCTTCACCGTGATTTCGCGCGTGACGAATGGGTCGTACATCGCGAACTGCGGCAGGTAGCGAATGACCGGGGCGTCCCACTCCAGCTTTCCCTCTTCCACGAGGAGGCCGAGGGCCGTGGCGGTGAAGATCTTGGTGTTGGAGGCGATCCCGAAACGCGTGAACGGGGTGACCGGCGCCGGATCGCCGAGCTTCTTCACCCCGTACCCCTTGGCGACGACGACCTTGCCGTCCTGGATGACGGCGATGGCGACGCCGGGGGTGGGGAAGGTCTCGAGGGCGCGCGCAACGATGGAGTCGACGGCGCGCTCTGACAGCGGGGCGACCGAGCGCGATGCGCGCTGGGCGGGGAGGGCGGTCGCCACGAGAGCGACGCCCCCGACGGCGCGGCGCAGCGGGAGGAACGAGGGCATGGTTGGGGCATCTGGGATCTGTTTCAACCGCGGTGTGGAGGGCCGCGGGACGAGCATGCCCGACGTTGCAGTGGCCTCGCTGATTTGGATAGAGTCCAGACCCGTCCTTCGCGGGTCCGTAGCGAGGGGCGAGAGCGCAAGCAGGGTGCGAGCGCCGCGCAGGCCCGGAGGGTAGAGGGTGGAAGGGTGGGGAGCTAGGTTGGCGGAAGTCGACTGAGGAGACTTCTGATGGGCCCGATGCTCTCGCTGCTTGCGCTGCCGCTCTTTATCCTGCCACCTATCGCGCGCTCGGTATCCGCCGCGGGCCCGACGATGGCTGCGGATTCCCTCACGCGCGAGGAACGCGCACTGCTCGCTGCGGTAGACGCAGCGAATGCGGAGGGGCTCGCCCTCCTGGAACGTGTCGTCAACATCAACAGCGGGACGCTCAATCTGGCCGGCGTGCGCGAGGTGGGGGACATCTTTCGCGCCGAGTTCGACCGGCTCGGCTTCCAGACGCGTTGGGTCGACGGCGCCCCCTTCAAGCGCGCGGGACACCTTGTGGCCGAGCATCCGGGGAAGGGACCGAAGTTCCTCCTGATCGGGCACCTCGATACGGTCTTCGAGCCGGACCATCCATTCCAGCGCTTCGAGCGCGTGGATGCGACCCATGCCCGCGGCCCCGGGATCAGCGACATGAAGGGGGGCGATGTGATCATCGTGCAGACGCTCAAGGCACTCGCCGCTCGAGGGGAGCTGAAGGACCTGAACGTCACGGTCGTGATGACGGGTGACGAGGAACGCGCTGGGGATCCGCTCTCGCTTGCGCGCGCGGCGCTCATCGCGGCGTCGGAGGGCGCGGACTACGCGATCGGCTTCGAGGATGGGGACGGAGAGCCGGGGCACGCCGTGGTCGCCCGTCGCGGGGCCTCTTCGTGGGACCTCCTGGTGACGGGGGTTCCCGCGCACTCCTCGCAGATATTCCAGCCGGAGATTGGGGCGGGAGCGATCTACGAGGCGTCGCGCAGCCTCACCGAGTTCTACCGGCGACTCTCCACCGAGCCCAATCTCACGTTCAACCCCGGATTGATCCTTGGCGGGACATCGGTGCAGTACGACGCGCCTAACGCGAAGGGGAGTGCGGCAGGGAAGGACAACGTCGTCGCCGAGCACGCGGCGGTGTC
>DAIESF010000176.1 GCA_027346425.1 Gemmatimonadota bacterium
CCGGCCCGCCCTGCTCCTGGCGGACGAGCCGACCGGTGAACTCGATGCCAGGACAGGGCGCGAGGTGAGCGCCCTGTTCGAGCGGCGCAATACTGATGGGGTGACGATCGTGGTGGTGACGCACGACGAGGTGCTCGCGCGCGCCGCGCACCGGGTGGTCCACATGGTGGACGGGGCCATCGTCTCGGACGAGCATAATGCGCCGGCCGGCGTGGGGGGCCCCCCCCGAATCACAACATCGCCCGTCGGCGACGCCGACGCATCACCATTTCGCCGCACCCGCGGCTGATTCATCGCCTGGCCGATGATCCTCGTCCTCGCCCTGCGCAACCTCGTCCTCCGGCCGTGGCGCTCGCTCCTCCTCCTCGCCGGCTTCGGTCTCGGCGTGGGCGTCATGATCACCCTGCTCTCGATCGGTGAGGCGATGGTCGTGCAGGCGCGTGACGAGAAGCTGGTCGGCGGGGGCGAGGTGACCGTCCTCCCCGACGGCGTGGACCTCGAGTTGCTCAAGACCGGCGGCGTGGGGGGGATGTGGTTCTCGGTCGCCAACGCCCGCTTCGTGTACTTGCAGCTGCTGGCCTCGCCACGCCTGCGCCCGCTGGTGCCGGCGGCGGCGCCGCAGATGGAGGGGAAGCTCGTGTACCTCCGCGGGGCGCGGCTGAACGAGGTGGCGGTCCGCGCCTCCGGCGAGATTCCCTCGGCGACGCGTGCCGTGGGGGCCGCGCCCGCCCTCGAGCGTGGGGTGTGGGACGATGATGCGGGCGACCGGCGCTGGGCCGCACCAAACGACGAGCAGCTTCGCCACGACATCGACCACTTCCACGAGACGCCGGTCGGGGTCCGCGACCCGGCCAGCTGGGGGGAATGGCACTACTTCAACGTCCTCTCCGCCGACCATCGGCGCTGGGCGTTCCTGACCTTCCTGATCGGCGGCGAGGTGCCGCGCGGACAATGGGCGGGGCAACTCCTCCTCACGCTGCACGAGGAGGGAAGGCCGGCGCGCCGGTATTCGCGCACGGTTGAGCGGTCACGCGCGCGCTATTCCATCCACGACGCCGACCTCCAGCTCGACGACAGCTACGTGCGCGTGCTCCCCGATGGACGATACGCGGTGCGGGCGCGCATCCCGGCCGAGGATGGCGGGGCGGCAGCCGACGTGGACTTGGTCGTGGCGCCAGCGCCGCGGGCATACTTTCCCGGGACTTCGTTAGGCTCGGGCGAGTTCGTCTCGGGGTACGTGGTGGCGGGGCTGCGGGCGTCGGCGACCGGCTCGGTGTGTGTCTGGACACGCTGCGAGCGATACGAGGAGGCGCAGGCCTATCATGACCACAACTGGGGAACGTGGCGCGGGGTCACGTGGGACTGGGGGGCGGCGCGGGCGGGGAGCTACACCCTCCTGTATGGTCGCGTGCAGGCCCCGGACTCGCTTGTCGCCGACGCCCCGCTCTTCCTCTACCTCGTCGACTCGCTCGGATTCCGCGCGGTCTTTCGCCCGCGCGAGGTGCAATACGATGACACCCGTCGCCTCGTGGTGGGGACAACGACGCTCCGTGTCCCCTCGCGCGCCGTGATGCTCGATGTGCGAGGGGGCGACACGTTGCGCGTGGAGCTCGACATCGAGGATGCCGTGGCCACCGACACGCGGAGCGCCCTCGCCGAGCGAGGGGAGAGCGGGTTGGCTCGGCGAATTCCGCGTCCCTTCTTCATACAGATGAAGGGGGTGGCCCGGCTGACCGGGCGCATCGACGGGCAACCGGTCGCGGGGACAGGGACCGGTTTCTTCGAGACGTACCGTTAGGCGCCCCTCGTCACCCGTTGTTGCGCAACCGCATGACGACGACGGCGACGGCGGCGAGCAGCACGATGACGATCGCAATGATGGAGACCATCGGCGGCTCCTGGCCCGTGCGCTCCGAGCGCGCCCTGAGGAACACCAGGCCGAAGGCGAGGAGCGAGGCTGTGAGGGCGGTGATGATCGCGATCGCCCGCCCGCGCGGCGGCGCCCCGGAGACGGATTGCGCCTCGCGGAGTGCCATGGCGATCTCCTCGGTGGTCACCTTGGGCTCGCGCATCTGGAAGTCGGCGATGGTTTCGCGCAACCGCTCGGCCAGCGCCCGCGAGCGCGCGGTCGGGTGCGCGGTCTGGGTGTGCGGTACGATGATCATGTTGACGACTCCTTGTCGTCGGGTGGAGGCGCTGGCGCAGGCGACTTCGCGTGCGCCGGACGCCCGGCATCGCGCAGTGCCTTGCGCAGGAGGAACTCGATTTGCCCGTTGAGGCTGCGCAGGTCGTCGTTGGCCCAGCGTTGCACCGCGTCGAGGAGGTCAGGATCGACCCGCAGCAGGAATGAGCGACGCGGGGTCATGAGATGTACATCCTGACGTGCGAGCGGCGCCCATCCCCCCGCCCCCGGGGGACGCGGAGGGACGGGGCGACGCGCGACCGGCGTCGCGCGACGGTGGCATCCCGGCACATCGGGCGCCGCCCGGTTACTGGTAGAGTGTCCCCGTGTTCACCACGGGTTGCGCGTCGCGGTCGGAGCAGAGCACGACGAGGAGGTTGCTGACCATCGACGCCTTGCGTTCCTCGTCGAGTGCGACCAGCCCGCGATCCCCAATCATCGACAGCGCCGTCTCCACCATCCCCACCGCCCCCTCGACGATCTTCTGGCGGGCGGCAATGATCGCCGCGGCCTGCTGGCGGCGCAGCATCGCGCTGGCGATCTCCGGTGCGTACGCCAGGTGGCTGAGCCTCGCCTCGATCACCTCGACACCCGCCTTCTGCAGGCGGTCCGCGACCGCCTGCTGCAATGCCTTCGACACCTCCTGCACGTGCGTGCTGAGCGCCACTTCGTTCACGCCGTGCGCGTCGTACGGGTACGACTGGGCCAGCGCCCGCACCGCGGCCTCGGACTGCATGACGACGAAGTGCGAGTAATCATCGACCTCGAACATCGCCTCGGCGGTGTCGACCACCTTCCATACCACCACGGCACCGATCTCGATCGGGTTGGAGTGGTTGTCGTTCACCTTCAGCTTGGCCGTCTCGAAATTCCGGACGCGCAGACTGACGCGGCGCTTGACCAGGAACGGATTGGCCCAGAAGAAACCGTCGCGCTTCACCGTGCCCACGTACTTGCCGAAGAGCACCAGCGCCTTGGCGTCGTTGGGATTGACGATGAAGAGGCCGCCCAGGCAGAAGAGCGCGACGATGAGCACGAGGACGCCGAGAATGACGGCGCCGAACTGCTCGCGGGGCGCGGAGCGGATGATGGTGAGGAATGCGAGAACGGAGACGGTGAGGAGGAGGAGGAGCCAGACGAGGCCGTTCTTTGGGCTGAGTTGTCTCTCGCGGTACATGGTTGATCACTCGTGGAGGGTGATGGCAAAATGATATCGTTTTGAAAGCAAACTGTCAAATTGTTTCGTAAACTGTTCATTTTGAATGAGTTGTCGCAGCGAATCAAAAAGGACGAAGCGAATTAATCGGGGCAAAAAGTGCCTTTGGCTTGGTCCCCGGCGGCTACCTCAAAATGGGTGGCCGCCGGGGGCTTGGTAACGTCTTTCGGTTCCTAGGTCTCGGCTCGGGTGCAGTTCGAACTGGCTGAATCGTCCAAGCCATCTAGAGTAGGACGTCAGGAGGTTTGGTCCCGCGAGAACGACCGTGGCACTGGAAAGCGGGTCGGGTCGCGGATCACTTGCGTCGAGGCTCAGATGAGCGTCATACTTAGCTCAAATGAGCCTCCAGAGGCCGGTATGACAACCACTTTTACGCCAGACACCGCCCATCTTCTCGCCGTTCTACGCGGCCGACGCGGCGGTCGTGCCTCCAGGGCATACGCATCGGTCCACTCGCTGCTGGACCTCGACGCCGTGGCTCGCAAAGGGCTCCCCAAGGAGTCGCTGACGGCCGTGGTCGATGCGGCCACGCGCTCGCCGTCCGAGGCGGTGACCATCCGGCGGAGCGTGATTCCGGACGCGACGTGGAAACGGCGTACCGTGCGCCTGA
>DAIESF010000181.1 GCA_027346425.1 Gemmatimonadota bacterium
CGGTCAGACCCAGCTCGACGCCATCAATAGGGTGAGAGCGGCCCAGTACATCCCCGCGCTCGTCCCGCGGGCTGGGGCGAACATGATGGACATCATTCTCGAGGAGCGGCGCCGCCAGCTCTTCAGCGAGGGACATCGTTACGTCGACATGCTGCGCAAGAACCTCCCGTTCCAGAGTGGCGTGAACCGGAAGGGGCAGAACTACAGCAACCTCACCTGCGTCCCGCTGCCCAACGTGGAGACGCAGAACAACCCGAACTTCAAGTCCAGCTAGCGCCAGGGCCGGAGTCGACGGAAGACGAAAAGGCGGAGCATAGGGCTCCGCCTTTTCGTGTTACCAGTCCCTATCCGCGACCAAGCGGAGAGTCCCCGCAACATCGCCGCCGTGCTGCCAGAAGTGTTACGGCGTGATCCCGAACGTGGCCATGAACGCGAGATCATCGGCGCGATCGACGCGATAGACGCCCCCTGTTCCGGCGCAGTTGCCGTTGAAGGCGAACGACGTCACCCCGCCCACCACGTCGCTCGAGCCGATGAAGTTCGGCCCGCCGGAGTCGCCGAAGCAGGTGCCGCCGGTCGAGTGGTTGTTGGAGAGCAGGATGGAATAGTCGCCCACCACCCCTCCGTTGATCTGGACGAGATCGGGGGTCGCTACCATGCGCACCCGTTCGGACGAGGTGAAGACCGGGTTGATGAACTGCAATCCGTACCCCACCGCGGTGAAGCTCGTGTTCTTGAGCCCGCGGGCCGTTGCCAGCTGGTCGAGCACGTTCAGCGACGGCAAGGCGCCGTACGAGCCCATGGTCACGGGGGCGTTCAAGACCACCACGCCAAGGTCGTATCGGGAGAATGCGTTCGGATCGTACTGCGGGTGCGTGAACGTCGTCCCGTCAGCATCGCCGTTGAAGGGATAGCCGTTGCCCGGTATCCCCGACTCCACGTCGGCAGCGAACCAGATTTCCGCCCGCGCGGCGGGGGCCTCGGTGCAATGTCCCGCCGTCATGAAGACCGTGGGCGACATGAGCGTTCCGGAGCAGCGCCAGAGCGGATTGCCGGCGGCGTCCTGCGCGACCATCAGCCCAACGTACGGGTGGCTATTCCCGTCCAGGTCACCGTACTTGATGGCCAACGGCTCGGTGCCGAGCGGGGCGCGCACCGCGGTTGGGGCACTCGCGTCGCCGGCGCAGGCGGCGGCGAGGAGTGGGAGGAGGGACGCGATGGCAAGACGGGTGCGTCGCATGGGCAGCCTCGTTAGGTGTGGTAGAGGATGGCGCGCGGGCGCGACAGGCGATGCACGCGCGATGTCGCGGTCGCTACAGTTCCGCGGGCCCGCTCAACATCCCGCAGTTGGAGGCTACGGTCCAGAGTGGCGCCGGGTCCACACTGCGTCGGCAGATGCTTCCGCCCGCGCGTTCCCTCCGCTGACGCGCTCGGACCCGCCGTGAGGTAGATTTTCCGCGACCTCCACCCCGACCCCGATGCACCTCCACCGGTTCTCCGTCGTCGCCTCCCTCGCCTCCCTCGCCACGCTCGCCGCCTGCGCCCCCCGCGCCGGCGTGGAGAGCGGCGCCGCTGCCCCCGCCGCCTCCTACGACGTCGTGATCGAGAACGGCAAAGTCGTCGACGGCACCGGCGCCGCCTGGTACTACGGCGACGTCGCCTTCCGCGGCGACCGCATCGCCGCGATCGGGCCGCGCGGTGCCTTCCGCACCGCCCGCGCGACCCAGCGCGTCGACGCCAACGGCCTGGTCGTGTCCCCCGGCTTCATCGACATCCAGGCACACTCCATCGCCCACTACATGTTGGGCGACGGGCGCGCCCTCTCGATGGTGACGCAGGGGATCACCACCGCCATCCATGGCGAGGGATCATCGTTAGGGCCGGTGAACGACAAGATCCTCGTTGCCGAAACCGACACCGCCTTCCGGCGCATCCTGTCGCAGTTCACCGGGCCGCACGGCTTCGGCAAGTGGCTCGAGTACATGGTGGGGCGCGGGACGTCGCAGAACGTCGGTTCGTTCCTGGGCGACGGGACGGTGCGCGTGTACGCCAAGGGAGAAGAGGCGGGGCCGCTCACCACCGCCGAGCGCGATACAATGAAGGCGATGGTCGCCCGGTCCATGGAAGACGGCTCCTTCGGCCTCGCCAGCGCACTGATTTACCCGCCCAACACGTACGCCAGCACCGAGGAGCTCATCGAGGCGGCCAAGGCGATGGCCCCGTTCGGCGGCGTCTACATCACCCACATGCGCAGCGAGGGAGACAAGTTCCTCGAGGCGATCGATGAGGCGATGCGCATCGGGCGCGAAGGGGGTGTCCCGGTCGAAATCTACCACCTCAAGGCGAGCGGTCCGCGCAACTGGCCCAAGATGCCGCTGGCGATCGCCAAGATCGATTCGGCGCGCGCCGCCGGGCAGGACGTGCAGGCCAACATGTACCTCTACCCGGCCGGGGGGAACTCCTTCGCCAGCTGCATCCCGCCCAAGTATGCAGCCGGTGGTCGCCTTCTGGAGAACCTGCAGAACCCGTCGCTTCGCGCGACGATGGTCGCCGAGATGCACGCTTCCGACGCTGGCTACGAGAACTTGTGCGAGGTCGCCACCCCGGCCAACGTGATGGTCGTCGGTTTCAGCAAGCCCGAGCTGAAGAAGTTCGAGGGGAAGCGGCTGGACGAGATCGCCGCCGCGTTAGGCAAGGACTGGGCCGAGGCCATCATCGACCTCAACGTCGCCGAAAAGCTCGGGTTAGGCGAGATCCTCTTCCTGATGAGCGAGGACAACATGAAGCTGCAGCTGCGGCAGCCATGGATAAAGTTCGGGACCGACGCCGGCTCGCAGGACCCGGCGACCGCGCAGGGGATGGTCCATCCGCGCAGCTACGGCAACTTCCCGCGCATCTTCGCCAAGTACGTGCGCGAGGAGCACGTGATTCCGCTCGAGGATGCCGTGCGCAAGGCGTCGTCGGCGGTGGCGACGCGCCTCATGCTCACCGACCGCGGGGTGATCAAGGTGGGGCTCAAGGCTGACGTGATCGTCTTCGACCCGGCCACCATCAATGACAACGCGACCTTCGAAAAACCGCACCAGCTGTCGACCGGCGTGCGCGACATGTTCGTGAACGGCGTCGCGGTGCTGCGGAATGGCCAACACACCGGAGCCAAGCCTGGGGTGGTGGTGCGGGGGCCGGGGTATCGGCGCGGCACGCCCTGAGCGGGCAAACGTACTGCAGGCGGGGGGCGTTGCTCAGTTCACCCCGACGCCTGGGATCGCCTCCTCCCGCATCCCGCGCGCAGTGAAGAGCGCGACCAGCAGCTCCCCGCTCGCCAGCGCCTTGCGGTCCTGCCCCGTCAGCGGCAACGATCCCGATGCATGCCGCATCCCGGGCCCCGCGAGTCGCTGGATCACGGGGGAGCCGATCCCCCCGCGCCCGCGGCGCCGGAGCACCATCGCCTGCAACTCCGCGTCGCGCCCTCCGGTGACCGTCACGTCATAGCGCAGCACGTTGCTGAGCGCGTCGAAGGTGAAGCGCACGCTCCCGCGCACCTCGCCGCTCTGGACGGTACGCGTGAACGAAACCGGACTCGGCGCGCGTCCCGCGCGCAGCGCAGGGGTCGTCGAGGGCGCCGCGCGGTGCGTCGAGAGCTGCTCGAGCGCATAGGCGAGCCCGACGAGACGCACGTCGGCAAACGGGCGCCCGAGGAACTCGATGCCGACCGGGAGGCCGTCGTCGGTAAAGCCGGCGGGGGCGCTGAGCGAGGGGAGTCCCGACTGCGCACTCAGTCCGCACGTCGACCCCGGCTGTGGCTCGCCGACGAGTACCGGGCGCCGCCGACTGGTAGGGTATGCGATGGCGTCCACGCCGAGCGAGTCCATGAGCGCGACGAGGCGCGCGCGAAGCACCTGTTGTTTCGCGAGCGCACGACGATAGGGTTCGCTGTCGCGCGTCCCGGTGGTGTCCATCGCGATAATGCGCCCGGTCATCGCCTCGTGGAAGAGCCCACGCTCGAGAATGCTCCGCGCGGTCAGCACCGGGGCGCCGGGGATCGTGCGCAGGTAGTCCTGCAGGTCGTAGTTGGTCTCATAGTTGATGACCCCGGTATTGGCCATCAGCGAGTCGAAGTCGGCGATGCGAACGTCCATCACCTCCGCCCCCGCATGGCGCATGGCCACCGTCACGGCGCGAATGGTGTCGCGGATGTCGGTGGCAATGTCGCCGGTCATGTAGTTGGTGAGGACGGCGATGCGCGTCCCCCGCATCGGGAAGGCAGCGAGCGAGTCGGTGAAGGCGGTCGGCGAGCGTCCCATCGCGACCGTGGTGGTCGTGTCGGCGGCGTCGTACCCGACGGTGACGTCGAGGGCGATCGCCAGGTCGCGCGCCGAGCGAGCCAGTGGGCCGGGGATGTCCTGCGTGTGCGAGAGGGGGACGATGCCGTTGCGACTCACCAGCCCCTGCGTGGGACGGAGCCCGACCAGGTTGTTGAAGGCCGACGGGATCCTGATCGAGCCGCAGGTATCAGAGCCCCACCCGACGGCGGCGAAGGAGGCGGCGATCGCCGCCCCTGTCCCCCCGCTCGATCCGCCGGGGCAGCGCATGGGGTCGTACGGGTTGCGCGTCTGCCCGCCTAACGAGCTTATCGAGGTGATCCCGGCCGCCAGCTCGTGCATGTTGGTCTTGCCGAGAATCACCGCCCCGGCCGCCCGCAGTCGCGCCACCACGAAGGCGTCGTCAGGCGGCTGCAACCCGGCGAGGGCGAGCGATCCCGCGCTCGTCGGGAGGTCGAAGGTGTCGTAGTTGTCCTTGAGGAGTACAGGGATCCCGTGCAGCGGGCCGCGCACGGTCCCCTTCCGCCGCTCGGCGTCGAGAGCGAGCGCCTCGCGGCGCGCCCCGGGGTTCAGGCGGATAATCGTGTTGAGTGCGGGGCCGCGCTGATCGTAGGCGGCAATGCGAGCGAGATAGGCCTCGACGAGCTGGGCCGAGGTCCAGCGGCCGGTGCGCATTCCGTCCTGCAGTTCGGTGATCGATGCCTCATACACCAGGTCGCGCGTCGCACGCGATTGCGCCGTTATGGGCTCGGCGTTGGGCATGAGCGACGCGAGCGCGAGCGTCGCGAGGGCGAGTGCGGAGCGGGCGCGACCGGGAAACGGCATGCGAGCGGGGCGGTGAGGGGAAGCCAAGTGGCGCTTCCATATACTCCGCCGCGCGCGGCGCCACCGATAGGGCGGCGACGTCATCTGCTACAAGGACAGAAGCCCGGGAGGCTCCGGCCGAGTATGCGCGACGGCAGCGACCTCGAGGATCGCGCGGCACCGACATTGCGAGCGACAGGCGCTACCCCCGTGCGACGGGGAAACGTGCGACGTGATACAGCCCCCGGCAGGCTCAGCCGAGTTAGTCAGCGAATGTCACACGCCGATGCCCCGTCACCACAGCCGATACGCGTCGTCGTACTCGCCGAGGTGCGCCTGTACCGCGAGGGACTGACGCGTCTGCTCTCGTCCCATGTCGGCCTCGTCGTTGCGGGTTCGGCCCGGGCCGACAGCATCTCGCTCGAGTGGATTCGCGACGAATCGCCCGACGTGATCCTCCTCGATGCCACCGCGGCCTGCGAATCGACGATCGTGGGCGAACTGCTGCATGCGCTCCCGGATGTGCGCATTGTCGCCTACGGAATGCGCGACGATAGCGACCAGCCGCTGCGCTGCGCCGAACGCGGGGTGAGTGCCTTCGTCCCCGGCGAGGCGTCGGACGAGGAGCTGGTGCGCATCATTCGGGGCTCGGCGCGCGGCGAGCTTCTTTGCTCGCCGCGCATCGCCGCGCTCCTGATGGGTCGCGTGCGCACGCTTGCACAAGCACAGCCGCAACACCTGCCGGGGCGCGAACTCACCTCGCGTGAGGAGCGCATCGCGGCGCTCATCGCCGACGGGCTTGCCAACAAGGAGATCGCGCAGCGACTCGGCATTGAGCTCTGCACCGTCAAGAACCACGTGCATCACATCCTGGCCAAGCTCCAGGTGAGCCGGCGCACCCAGGCAATCGCGCAGCTTCGGCGAGGGGAGGGGGCTCGTCGCACCGATGGTGGCCGAGGAGGATCCGGATCGTAGGGTTCACGTTGGGCGCGGCGACTCGCTTGCGCCACTGGCGAGTCCACCGCTGAGGCACTCGCGCGCGAGAGAACCCGCGCCGAGTCGATCCGGATCCACGCCTCCACCCTAATTGATTCCCGCGATCCATTGTCGCGATGGGTGGTCCGACGCATCTACGGCCATGCTCGATGCCACCCGAAATGGAGCGTCAGCGATCCGGATCGCAATCGCCGAGCTGACCGGACTCCTAGGCGCGGTCGTCCGCACCACGCTGGAGGGGGAGCGCGACATGGTGGTGGTCGCCGACGTCGCGTCGGCAGACGAACTCGCCGTGGTGCTGCGACACCCGGTCGACGTCGTCGTCACCTCTTCCGTCAGGGGCAACCTGCCCATGCCATTTCGGGCCCTGCTGTTCGGCGAGACGCACGTCCCGGTCGCGGTGATCAGCACGGACGGCACGCGCATCGACGTTTATGGGCGCTCGATCGCATACGGTGGTGGTCTCGAGAGCCTCACTGGTCTCATTCGCGAAGCGGTCGAGGTCGCGCGACCGCGAATCGGAGGTGCGTGATGCAGGAACTCGGGGTATGGGTCACCAACGAGGGGACGAAACCGGCGAGCTTGCAGTTCGAATCCGACGGCTGGGATGCGAACGCCGAGGAGCTCCCCTCGTGGCTCACGGGAGCTGCGAAGGGAGCACTCGCGGGGGCGGCCACAGGCGCCGCGGCGGGCCCCTGGGGCGCGCTGATCGGCGCCGCCGCGGGTGGCGCGTTAGGCGCGGCGACGTCGGCCACAGGGCCAGCCACCGCGCCAACACCCTCCACCGCGGGGGGAGCGACGGGAGCGGCGGCGACTGCGACGGCGGCGGCGCCCGCCGCGAAGCCGGCGGCAGCCTCCGGCGACGCGGCAACGCGCGCCAAGGTCGCGCAGGCGCTTCAACAGTTCGCGCTGATGGTCCCCACGCTCGTGCAGCTCCTCGCCACCAGCAGTGGCGGCGCCAGGGAACTTGCCGTGAGCGAGAATGGAGCGGAAAGCACGGCCGACGCGTGGGGCCCCGAGACGTTTCAGGGGACGTGGAGCGTGCCATGACGACCGACGCCGCGCGGCTCGTTGCGGAGGTGTTGGCCCGGCGACTCGGCGTGAGCCCGGAGTCGTTCGAGTCGAAGATCGCCGACAGTCCGATCGGCGCCGCCATGGCGCTTGGGCTCCTCGATGCCGCGCCCCCCGCCGTGCCCGCCGACGCTGCAGCCATCGTGCGGTCGGTCGCGCGGATGGTCGGCGCCTGTCCCGCCTGCCTTGGACTGCATGCCGCCTGCGCCGCCTGCCAGGGAGAGGGGGCGCCGGGGTCGCGGGCGCCTGACGCTGAATCGCTCGTGAAGTGGATCGCCCCCGCGCTCGACCGCGTCGGGTTGTGCGTGGGACGGCCGAGAGCACGGCCGTGGACTGACACTCAAGGAGGAGGGACCACCAGATGACCGCGCCCGCTGATTACTTCGAAGAAGTCGATCCCTACGAGGGATACGACGGACTGGAGATGGCCGACGAGATCAAGTTTCCGTTCGCGCCAGGACGGCGCGTCTTTGCTCCTGGCGGGCTCTCGAGCGCGACGCTCAACACGCCCAAGGGACCGGCGAAGCTCAACCTCCCGTCTCCCGTACCGACGCTCGCCCAGTTTCGGTCGCTCGAGCAGGCGGTG
>DAIESF010000193.1 GCA_027346425.1 Gemmatimonadota bacterium
GACGTTTGCCAGCGGTGGCGTGGTTGCCAACGACTCGACCTTCGCCCAGGTCTGCAAGCCGGTCAAGGCGCAGGCGATGAAGGTCGCGAAGGAGAACGGCTGGATGGTGGGGCAGCTCGCCGAGCGCAATCGCAACGCCGACAACACGCTCGATGCGGGGGCGCAGCGCGCCTTCATGTTGATGCGCCGCAATCCGGGTGTGATGGGGGAGTGGGTGCGCGCCACATACAAGGGGCAGCAGGGGACGCGCTACTTCCGCCGCATCACGGTGGAACCGGCGTGCCTGGCCTGCCATGGAAAACGCGAGGCGCGCCCCGACTTCGTGAAGAAGAACTATCCCAGCGACAAGGCGTTCGGCTTTGCCGCCGGCGACCTTCGCGGGATCTACTCGGTCTTCATTCCCGACTCCACCGGTCGGCGCTGAGCTTCATCACCGCTGGCCCGGCACCGGCCCAGGGGACTCGTTCACGGGAGATGCCATGAAACAGACACGCACCATAACGACAATGCTGGCCCTTCTCGCCGGCAGCGCCGCGACCGCCTGGGCGCAGGCGACCACCGCTGACTCGGCGCAGCTCGCGCAGGGGAAGCAGCTCGTGTCCACCGTCTGCGCTGCCTGCCACACGGAGCAACCACCGCCCAAGCTGGCGCCGCCGCTGGCGCACGTATCCAATCGCTACCGCATGCAGTTCGACGGCGACCGCGACAAGGCGCTCGAACGCATCGTGGCGTGGATCAAGGCGCCCGCCAAGGAGAAGTCGATGATGCCGCCGATGGCGATCGAGCGCTTCGGGCTCATGGCGCCGCTTCCACTCCCCGATGATCAGTTACGGGCTGCGGCCGCGTATGTCTGGTCACTCTCGGAGGGACAACAGCACGGGATGGGACACCGACGCTGAGCGATCCCACCGAAGAAAAACGTGGACCGTACATCGCGTTAGGTGTATCATCAGGCATCACGTCGGACACGCCATTACCGGAGGAACCACATGGCAACGCTTGCAAAGACTGCGAAGAAGGCCGTGCGTTCGGGGGAGAAGACGGTGAAGAAGTCGGCAGCCAAGGCCGCCAAGGGGGCCAAGGCGCTGCCGACCAAGGTGGCCGACAAGGTTACCGGGCGCGACAAGAAGAAGAAGGCGATCAAGCGTGCCGCGGCGGGAGCCGCGCTCGCCGGGGCGGCGCTGGCCGTGGCCGGGATCGCCATGAGCAAGCGCGCCAAGAAGCGTTAGGCGACTGGCTGGGGGCTAGAAGCCCAGCAGCGATTTCTGATAGACGTGGGTGATCTGCGCCCCGTCCCAGACATATGCGAGGTGCTGTGCCTGCCGGGGGTGCGAAAGCGCCGGCGGGCGCAGCACCGCCGCGCATTCACCCTTCGCGTGTCTCACGCTCTCCCACGCGATCCCCCATGACCCGGCGAGGCGCAACCGCACGGCCAGCGCCTGGCTCGCCGTGTAATCGACGGGAGAGTGCAACTCGGGATGCGTCTCGCCGAGTCCTCGCAGGTCGTGCAACTCGGCGTCGAGCGTGGCGTGAATGACGCGCATGTCGAGCTCGATCGCCGGCTCGCGCGTGGCCCGCAGGAAGGCTTCGCGATGATAGCGGGTCTCGGCGACCGCCGTCTCGAGGGTGCGGGCGCAGTAGTAGGCGCCGAACGACGCGGTCGAGAAGCGCCCGCCGCCTGACGAGATGTGCGTGAAGGGGGCCATGATCCAGCTTGCCCCCGGACCGCTGACACGGTCGCGAGGGGCAACGAGCGAGAGGTCGCCGACTTCATCGCGCAGCCGGGTGTTGGTGAGCGATTCCACGGCGTAGACCGCGTCGTAGTCACGCGGGTCGGCGACGCGCTCGAACAGGTTGATGGGCGGGAAGCGCGACGGGACGACGCGCACGCAGGGTTCCCATCGCACGCGCCGAACCGGCGGCTCCCATGCAGGGGGGAGGTCGCCCTCACGCCTCACGCCCACCCGCTCCGCTGTGCGTCGAGGTACTGTCGCACCAGGTAGAGGTCGGCCACGTTGCCGGACAGCATGAGGTCGAGCGCCGAGCGGCCGTTGAAGAGCGGGGCGTCGTTGGGGCGCTTGATCCAGGCATTGGCGGCGCTGGGGACGGGGAGGAGTACCTGCAGCGCCTTGTAGATGCCGAGGAGGTATGACGCGCGCTCGAGGAGGTCGCGCGAAACGAGCCCGACCTTTCCGGACCTCCACTTATAGAACGTGGACTCCGGCGGGCTCCCGAGGAGGATCCGCGTTTCCCGTGCCGAGAGCCCCCACGCCTGGGCGATGTTGAAGACGGTGCGGAGCGCTGCCGAGGCATGGTCGGCGAGTTCCGCGGGCGCCTTTTCCTTGAAGGGGCGCACAAATCACTCCATAACGGTAGTCACGTAAACGATACTCCATATGGAGAGTTCCGGCAAGCACACACGGTGGGCGGCAGCTCGTCGGACGGTCTTCTCGTCTTCTTCGCCTGCGTGGTCCAACATCTCTCTCCCGCCAACCGTTCTTAGACCGCCCCCTCCCCCCTCACCCAAGAGGTCTCTGGTGTCATTCTCCCGTCGCGACTTCGTGCGCACCTCGTCGGTGGCCGCCGCCGCGCTCGGCGTCACGCACCTCGCGCCCCGCACGGCGTCGGCCCTGGTCGGACCCGACGCCCTCCCCCTGCAGGACCCCGCCTTCAAGGAGCTCGCGATGCGCGCGCTCGAGGCGGCGAAGGGGGCGGGGGCGTCGTACGCCGACGTGCGCATCAGCCGCAACCGCACGCAGAACGTGTTCACCCGCGAGCGTCGGGTGCAGGGGGTGGTGGACAACGAGACGTTCGGCTTCGGGGTGCGTGTGTTGGTGAACGGGGCGTGGGGCTTCGCCGCCAGCAGCACCATCACCCCCGACGAGATCGTCCGGGTGGCTCGCCAGGCCGCCCGTCAGGCGCAAGCATCGGCTCCCACGCAGCTCCGGCCGGTCATCCTTGCTCCTGGCGGAGCCGCGGTGCCGAACGGGATGTGGAAGTCGCCGATCAGGGTCGACCCGTTCGAGGTGCCGATCGAGCAGAAGGTGCAGTTGCTCCTGTCGGCGAACGAGGCGGCGCTCAAGGTGAAGGGGGCGCGCTTCTGCACCTCGAGCATGTTCTTCCTGCGCGAGGAGAAGACCTACGCCAACACCGACGGGACCTACACGGTCCAGACCATCTACCGCGCCCAACCGTCGCTGAACGTCACAGCGGTATCCGCGGACTTCACCGACTTCCAGACGCGCCAGTCGACCGACATCCAGCCACGGGGGCTCGGCTACGAGCACGTCACCGATGCCGACCTCGTGGTGAACGCCGCCAAGTGGGCCGAGCAGGCGGTGGAGAAGCTGTCGGCCAAGCCGGTGGAAGTCGGGCGCTACGACCTGGTGCTGCACCCCACGCACCTGTGGCTGACGGTGCACGAGGCGTGCGCCCACCCCACGGAGCTGGACCGCGCACTGGGCTACGAGGCCAACTATGCGGGGACGTCGTTCGCCGCCCCGCCGGAGAAGACGTTAGGCAAGCTCAAGTTCGGTTCGGATCTGATGAACATCCGGGGCGACCGCTCGCAAGCCGGGTCGCTCTCTGCCTGCGGATGGGACGACGAGGGGCAGAAGCCCGACGACTTCATGATCATCGAGAAGGGGATCCTGGTGAACTACCACGCGATCACCCGCATGCAGGCTCCCTTCCTCGAGTGGTGGTACAAGCAGCGCGGCCAGCCGGTGCGCACGCAGGGGTGCTCGTACGCGCAGAGCTGGGCCGA
>DAIESF010000020.1 GCA_027346425.1 Gemmatimonadota bacterium
GACGGGAGACGGGAGTGCCGGCGTGCGAGGCGTGCGATCCGGAGCTCGACTCCCGCACGTATAGTGACGGTGGTGCAGGCGCAGGGGGAAGGGGATGGGGAGGCGGACCGCAGCCGGGGACTCGCGGCGAGATGGTGGCGCCTGCAACTTGTCGCGCCGCCCGGTGCGCTCTGCTCCCCGCACGCTCGGCGTCCTGTCTCCACACCACTCCCCACGTCACGGAGTCGTACATGCGCGTCGCGTTCGCGGTCGCCCTGCTGGCTGCAAGCTCGCTCCCTCTCCCCCATCGCGCCGCGGCGCAGGGACTTCGCAACGAGGACATCCGGGTCTCTGTGCCCGATACGCTGGTCGAGTTCGAACGGATGACCTGGCCCGAGGTGCGCGCGGCGATGCAAAAGGGGAAGACGACCGCGCTCTTCTACACCGGCGGGACCGAGCAGCGCGGGCCGCAGAATGCGAACGGGGGACACAACATGATGGCGAGAGCCACGGTGAAGGCGATCGCCCTCACGCTCGGCAACGCCATCGCCATGCCGGTCCTGCCGTACACGCCGAACAACGCCAGCGCCGCGATCCCCGGGACGATCGGGATCACCAACGAGATCCTGACGGCCATCCTCGAGCGGGTCACCGAGCAGGCGATCGCCACGGGGTTCCGGAACGTGGTCCTCATGGGGGACCACGGCGGGGGACAGGCGAATGTCTACGCCGACGTGGCGAGCCGTCTCGACGCGAAGTACGCGCCGCAGGGCGTGCACGTGTACTACGGCGACGAAACGTACGCCAAGGCGCAGGGCGACTTCACGCAGTGGCTTGCCGACAACGGCTACCCCTCCGGCGGACACGGGAGCATCGCCGACACGTCGGAGATGTGGTACCTCGGCGGCGCCGAGTGGGTGCGCCCGGCGCTCATGCCGTCGGCGTTAGGCGACCCGGTGCGCGAGCCGGGAGCCGCCCCGGCCGACCCGAACGCGCCGCGCCTCAACAACGGGATCACGGGCGACGCGCGACGGTCGAGCCCTGAGCTGGGGAAGCGGCAGTTCGACCTCAAGGTGGAATACGCGGTGCGGCAGATTCGCGGCTTCCTCGCCGGGGCCCGCTGAGCACTGCCGGCGCGCCATGCGGACGAGACGAGCGCCCCGGCGACCGATATCGCCGAGGCGCTCCCGTCGCGTGAGGGCCGCGCGGGCGACGATGCCTAACGCCATTCCTCGGCGTTGGTCGCCGGGCGCCCGGCAAGCCTCCGGCCGAGGGCGACGGTCTGGACGCCGCTCTCGCCCCACCCGATGACGAAGACGCTGAACCCCTGCTTCATGCGCAGCTCGATGTCGTCGAGCCCGGCCGGGTAGCCACAAGGGACGTGGAACTCCTTGCACGCGGCGAGGACCGACTGAATCGCCGCCTCCCATCCGGCCTCGTCGAGGAGGCGCTTGCCGCCGGCATCCGTGGTGGTGAAGACGCCGCGGAGCGTACCAGCCCCGGGAAAGAGGACGCTGATTCCCTTCACGGCGGCGATCTCACGCACGTGCTTGAGCCCTTCCTTGCTCTCCACGATCGTCCAGTTGGTGAGCTCTCCCCGGGGATTGAGCGGCCACAAGTCGGCCTTCTCGCGGTACTCTCCCTCGCTCATCCCCCAGTAGGCGGGGGCGCCCCCGACATCGTCGGGGCGGGTGCCGCCGTTCCGCGCGAGGCGCATCATCGCCAGCCCCTCCTTCACCTCGGCGGCGCTTTGCACGTCGACGAAGACGATCGTGCTCACCCCGAGGTTGAGCTGCCTGGCGATGCGCTCGCGCGCGAGCGCCGGGTTCGGCGCGATCTCGGGGGTCTTCACGACCAGCGGGTGCGTCAGGCGCCTAACGGGAGAGGTGGCGAGCGCCCCTGACGCCTGCATCCCCTTCACGAAGTCGGCAAAGGCGGGATATCCGCGGTCGAAATCGTGCTCCATTCCGCCGTCGAAGATGTAGTCGCTCCCTCGCTGCGCGATGGCGTCGGCGGCAAGCTGCGCCGGAGTCCTGGGCGCGGTCTCGGGGAGGGCGGGGGCGCCGGGGCGCGAGGGCGGGCGACGGTTGCCGGGCGCGTAGAGCCCGAACACCGGCTGCTTGGCCGCATGCAGCGCGATGAGCGGGTTCAGGCGTGGCGCCGCCTGTCCCAGCATGAAGGCCCCCGCCATGGTGGCGGCAGAGGTCGCGACAATCCACGGAATGCGCATCAGGCGTCCGTCACATGAGAGGTGGTTAATTGCCGCGGGGCGAGCGAGCGCGGCGCGTGTCACAACGTTTCGTCTCGCCGCCGCGTTGGACACCCGGCCGAGCGGCACACCCATTTGTATGCAATATTCGCACGGTCGCGCCAGTCCGTCACTCTTGCACCTCGGGTGATGTGGGCCGACAATTGTGCGTCCTCGTCCAGCGGCTGGTTCACCACGGAGCATGGTGCATGAAGGCATTCGCAGTCGCGGCGGCATCGGGGGTTCTGGTTGCCACGGTCGGGGTGTTCGCGTCGCCGGGCGCCGCGGGGGCCCAGGCGTTGCGCCCGGGGCGAAGCGCTGTCGTCGCCGCATCCGCGCGCCCGCGCCACTACCTTCCGCACGCCGCCCCCAAGGCGACGGCGATTGCCCCTGAGGCGCTCAACGGGGTGATCAAGAAGACATGCGGGGGGTGCCACAGCGCGCAGCGCAAGCTGGGCAACCTCGTGCTCGAGGGGTTCGACGTTGCAGCTGTGACCGGCGCCGCGGCGTCGACGGCGACGGCGGAGAAGGTGATCGGGAAGCTCGCCGTGGGAATGATGCCCCCGCCCGGGCGCGCCCGTCCGGGAGGCGACACGCTCGCCGTGCTGCAGGCGACGCTGGAGCGACTGATCGACACCCAGGCGGCCCTCGTCCCCGAGCCCGGGGTGCGTGCCTTCCAGCGCCTCAACCGTGCCGAGTATTCGCGCTCGATCCGGGAGCTGCTGGCCATCGACGTCGATGCCGGGAAATGGCTCCCCCTCGACACCAAGAGCGCCAACTTCGACAACATCGCCGACGTCCAGATGCCGTCGGCCACGCTGCTGGATGCCTACCTCGACGCAGCGAGCGAGATCTCGCGCCTCGCGGTGGGCGACCCGCGGGCCACGCCGACCTCGGTGACGTACAAGGTGCCGCGCCTGGCGTCGCAGCTCGAGCAGGTGGACGGGGCGCCGGTGGGGACGCGCGGCGGCGTAGCGGTCACGCACAACTTTCCGGCCGACGGCGAGTACGTCTTCGCCTTCACCCTGCACGCCAGCCCCACCGGCGAACTGTACGGCTCGGCGTCGCCGTTCAACGAGAAGGTCGAGATCGCGATCAACGGCGAGCGCGTGGCGTTGCTGGACATCGATCGCTGGATGACGCAGGCCGACCCCAACGGCCTCGAGATGAAGACGCCGCCGATCCCGGTGCGGGCGGGGGCGCAGCGCGTGTCGGCGGCGTTCGTGCGCATGTTCGAGGGCCCGGTGAACGACCTGGTGGCCCCGATCGGGCATAGCATCGCCGACACGCAGATCGGGATCGACGGAGGCATCACGATCCTCCCGCACCTGCGCGAACTGGTGGTGCTGGGGCCGTACAACCCGACGGGCGTGTCGGAGACGGCGAGCCGCCGGCGGATCTTCGTGTGCCGCCCGCTGTCGCCCGACGAGGGGCGCCCCTGCGCGCAGCGGATCATGGCTGCCTTAGGCGGCGTGGCGTACCGCCGCCCGCTCGCGCAGGGCGACCTGGCGGCGCTCATGAAGTTCTACGACGAGGGAGCGAAGGAGGGGGGCTTCGAGAGCGGCGTTAGGTATGCGCTCGAGGCGCTGCTGGCGAGCCCGCACTTCATCTTCCGCGTGGAGGAGAAGCCGGCGGCGGTGAAGGCCGGGGAGCGATTCGCGATCTCCGGTCTCGACCTGGCGTCGCGCCTCTCGTTCTTCATCTGGGGGACGCCGCCTGACGAGGCGCTGATCGCCGCCGCCCGCCGGGGCGTGCTCGCGACGCCCGCCGGATTGCGGACGCAGGTCGGGCGAATGCTGGCCGACCGGCGCTCGGACGCGCTGGCCACCCGCTTCGCGGCGCAGTGGCTGCGCCTGCAGGACGTGGACAAGGTGCACCCCGACGCCCTCCAGTATCCCGACTTCCACGAGCAGCTGGCGGAGGCGATGCGGAAGGAGACGGAGCTCTTCTTCACCAGCATCGTGCGGGAAGACCGGAGCGTGCTCGACCTGTTCACGGCCAACTACAGCTACATGAACGAGGCGCTGGCCAGGCACTACGGCATTCCCGGGGTGACCGGGGAGGCGTTCCGCCGGGTGCAATACCCGGACGACCGGCGGGCCGGGATCCTGGGGCACGGGAGCATCCTGACGCTCACCTCGGTGGCCAACCGCACGTCGCCGGTGCTGCGCGGCAAGTGGGTGATGGAAGTCCTCCTCGGCTCGCCGCCGCCACCGCCACCGCCGGGGGTGCCGGACCTCGAGGAGACGAAGGACGCCAGCGAGGGGCGGATGCTCACCACCCGCGAGCGGATGGAGATGCACCGCGCCAACCCGCAGTGCCGGTCGTGCCACCTCTTCATGGACCCGATCGGGCTGGCGCTCGACAACTTCGATGTGACCGGGCGCTGGCGCATCCGCGAAAACGGGATGCCGCTCGATACCCGCGGCGACTTCTACGATGGCACGCCCATCTCGTCGCCGGCCGAGCTGCAGCGGGCGCTGGTCAAGCGCCCGGTGCCGCTGGTGCGCAACTTCACGGTCAACCTGATGGCCTATGCCACGGGGCGGCGGATGGAGTATTACGACATGCCGGCGATCCGGCGTATCAGCAATGACGCGGCGGCCAGGGGCTATCGCTTCTCGGAGTTCGTCACCGGCGTGGTGCTGAGCGACGCCTTCCGGGCGAAGCGGGTGTCGATGGCGAGCGCCGGCAACCCCTAACGAGTGACACGGAGCCCCTGACGCGATGCGATTCCTGGACGGCAAGCCCCTTCCGCGGCGGACGTTCCTGCACAGCATGGGCGCGACGGTCGCGCTCCCGTTCCTCGACGCGATGGTTCCCACCGGGCGCGGGGCGATGCGAGGCGCGGCGGCCGCCGACCGGACGCGGCTGGTGGCGATCGAGATGGTGCATGGCGCCGCCGGCTGCAACGAGCTGGGGGCCAAGCTCAACCTCTGGTCGCCGGCGGCGGCGGGGCGCGGGTTCGACCTCGCGCCGACCGCCCTCCAGTCGCTCGAACGGTACCGGGACTACCTGACCATCGTCTCCAACACCGACGTGCGGCAGGCGGAGCCGGTCATCCCGAAGGAAATCGGCGGCGACCACTTCCGGTCGAGCGCGGTCTTCCTCACGCAGATGCACCCGCGGCAGACCGAGGGATCGGATGTGCGGGTAGGGACGTCGCTGGACCAGCTGTACGCGAGGCGCTTCGGGCAGGACACCCCGATCCCGTCGATGCAGCTGTGCATCGAGAACGTGGACCAGGCGGGGGGATGTGCCTACGGCTATGCCTGCGTGTACACCGACTCGATCTCGTGGGCGTCGCCGAACGAGCCGCTCCCGGTGATCCGCGATCCGCGGGTGGCGTTCGAGAAGCTGTTCGGTGTGGGGGGGACGAGCGAGGAACGCTCGGCGCGCCGCCGCTCGCGTCGCAGCATCCTGGACTTCGTGGCCAGCGAGATGACGTCGCTGCAGCGAATGCTTGGTCCTGACGACAACCAGCGGCTCGACCGGTACCTCGAGGACATCCGCGAGGTGGAACGCCGCATCCAGCGCATCGAGGCCCGCAACACGAGCGGTGAGGTGCGCGAGCTTCCCGAAGCGCCGGCCGGGGTCCCGGACTCGTTCGCCGAGCACGTCCAACTGATGTTCGACATTCAGGCGCTGGCCTTCGCCGCCGACATCACGCGCGTCTTCTCGTTCAAGATGGGACGCGACGGCTCGAGCCGGACCTACCCGGAGAGCGGAACCGACAAGCCATTCCATCCGGCGTCGCACCACGGCGGGACGGAGCGCGGGGTGAAGGATTTCCACCTCATCAACAAGTACCACGTCGCCATGCTCCCATACTTCCTGGACAAGCTCAAGAGCATCCAGGAGGGGGAGGCGAACATGCTGGACAAGACGATGATCATCTACGGGTCGCCCATGGGCGACTCGAACGTCCACAACCATCGGCGGTGCCCGCTGGTCGTGCTCGGGAAGGCCAACGGGCAGCTGGCAGGGAACAGCCACATCGTCGCCCCCGACGGGACGCCCATGGCGAACGCGATGCTGAGCATGATGCACTCGCTGGGGATGGACGACGTCAAGGAGTTCGGCGACAGCACCGGGGCACTGAACCTCCGGGCCCATGCGTGACCCGCGGACCGGGATCCGCCGCGCCGCGTTAGGTGCGGCGCTGGCCGCGCTCGCGGTGGTGGGGGCAGCCCCGGCGCTGGCGATGCTCCCCGGCGTACGCTGGCCGGCCGGCGCCCGTCTGGGAGCCTCCCACGCCCCCGCGACCGAGGCGCCGGTAGCCGACGCGGCAATGCGCCGCGACAGCAGCCGGGTGCGCCTCCTGCTCAAGCAGGGGGCCGACGTCAACGCGCGCACGCCGAACGGCTCGAGCGTCCTGATGATGGCCGTCTACGAAGGCCACGAGGACCTCGCGCGCTGGCTGCTGG
>DAIESF010000021.1 GCA_027346425.1 Gemmatimonadota bacterium
GCCGATCGCCGTCCCGCTCCCGGCGGTCGTCTCCATCAACAGCGTCGTCTGGCCAGGAACGACGTCGAGCGCGATGCTGATCGCCTCGGCATTGCGCGCCAGCCCGCTGGCGCGGTCGTCCATGAAGTTGCCGGGGTGCGAGACGAGATAGGTCAGCTGCAACGCCTCGCACCGCTTAAGCTCCGAGACGAACGAGATCAGCGACCGGTGCCAGAGCGTCGGGTCGGGCGACGCCAGGTTGATCAGGTACGAATCATGGGCGTTCGTCACCGCGACCTCGGTCTCGCCGAGGGTGTGCAGGAAGGAGTCGCGGTCGGCGTCGGCGATGGCCGGCTCCTTCCACTGGTTGGCCTGCTTGGTGAAGATCTGCATCGCCGTCGCCCCGATCGCCTTGGCGCGCGGTACCGACGACGGGACGCCGCCGGCCGTGGAGACGTGGGCGCCTAACGGGGCGGAGGGGAGGGCGGGAGGGGGGAGACGGGAGACCGGCGACCGATTCGGCATGTGGCGCGCGCTGGCGTGCGAGGGGAGAGGGAAGGGTATGATGCGATCGCCCTCTTCGGCAGTCCGCCTGCGGCGCCGAGCGCAGCTCGACGCCCGCCTCCCGTCGCCGCCCTTCCTACCGGCTTCCGGCGCGCAGCGCGAGCCAGGCGAGCGGGTCGGTCGCCCGCCCCTTGGGGCGGATCTCGAGGTGCAGGTGGGGATCCATCTCCGGGTCCGCGCGTCCTACGGCGCCGATGACGTCGCCCTTGCCTACCTTGTCCCCCTTGTGGACGTCGGCGCGCGACAGCGAACCGTACACCGAATAGTCGCCGCCGCCGTGCTGCACGATCACCGTCAGCCCGTACGTCCCGATCGGGTCGGCCACCATCACCTCGCCAGCGGCGATGGCCCGCACCGCGCTCCCCTGCGGCGCGCGGATCCCGATCCCGTTCCAGCGAATCGTGGTGTTGTTCGGGTTGATCGCCCGGCCGAAACGATAGATGATCTCTCCCTCCACGGGCCAGTCCAGCTTCCCGAAATCGCTCGTCTTGAGCGTGCTGGTGGTCGGCACGGGGGCATTGGGGCGCGCCTCGTTGCGCTTGCGCGCCTCTTCCAGCGAGGCGAGGAGCTGTGTCAGCCGCTGTTCGTCGCGCTGGATGCGCGAGAGGCGGTCCTGGATCTGCTTCTGCGACTGTTGCACCTGCGCGAGGTTCCGCGTCCGCATTCCCTCCATCGAGCGCAGGCGCTGCTCCTCGAGCGACTTCTCCTCGCGATTGCGCTTCAGCTCGTCCTGGAGCTTGAGCAGAAGTGCGCGCTGCCCTTCGATCTCCGCGTACAGGTCCTCCACCCGTCGCACGATGGCCCGGTCGTGCAGCGCAAGCTCGTGCAGGTACTTGTACCGTCCGACCAGTTCACCGAAGGTGCGCGCCGACAGGAGCGCTTCGGTGGTGTAGAGCGGACCGCGCTTGTAGATGTCGACGACGCGTCGCTTGAGCGCACCCCGCCGCAGCTGCACTTCGTGCTCGGCGCGTTGCAGCGAGGTGGCGGTGGAGTCGACGTCGGCGCTGATGGTCAGGAGCTGCTGGTCGAGCGAGCGGACGAGGCGCGACGTCGCCTCGGCTTGCCGGTGCAGGTTCTGCGCTTCGTCGGTGAGGTCATGCGCACGCCCCTGCAACTCCTGAAGGCGCGATTGCAGTTCCGCGCGCTCGCGCCGTATGGCGTCCAGCTCCTCACGCTGCTGCCGGAGACGCTGCTCGGCATTCTGCGCGCGCGCCGTGCCGGGAACGAGCAGCGCCACTCCCGCCACGACCAGGACGACTCCGCGCACCGCGCGACGGATCACAGCACCCGGCGGATCTGGCGCCCGACCGAGACGGCGCTCCCCACCACGCCGATCACGGCTCCACCTAAAAGGCCGAGGAAGGCGAGGCGCGCGTCGAAGAACTCGGTGCGAATGAAGTAGCGCGAGATGAGCGAGCTGGCCAGCCAGGTGAGCCCGAGTGCCAACGCTCCCCCGAGCACCCCCTTCACGAATCCCTCGATCAGGAAGGGGCGCTGGATGAAGCCGTCGGTCGCCCCAACGAGGCGCATGATCGAGATCTCGCGGCTGCGGGCCATGACCGCCATCCGGATCGTCGCGCCGATCACGATGATCGCCACCGCCGCGAAGGCCAGGCCGAGGATGATCCCCGCCGCCGTGGCGATGTTGCGGATGCTGTAGAGCTTCTGCACCCACTCCTCACCAAAGCGCACGTCGTCCACGAACGCGTAGGTCCGGACGCGATCCGCGACCCGCTTCACCGTCGTGGGGTCGCGGAAGCCGTCGCGGAGCCGGATGTCGAGCGAGCCGGGGAGGAATCCGGCCTCGAACACGTCCTTGAACTCCCCCATCTCCCGCTTGGCACGCTCCAGCGCCTGCTCCGGGGTGACGTACTCCACACGCGCCACTTCCTTGAATCCCCCGATGTCGCCCATCGCGGCGGCGATCGCCTCCGCCTCCGCGTTCTCCGCGAGAAACGCGCGAATCTCGACACGCGACTCCACCGCTCGCAGCGTGTTCCGGATGTTGAGCGCCACGAGCGAGAAGAGCCCGAAGGCGAAGAGCGAAAATGCAATCGTCGTGATGCTGAGCGCGCTGAGAACCGGCGCGCGCTTGAAGCCCAACATCGCTTCGCGAACGGCGAGCCTCATGGCGTCAACTCCGGCGCACGGCGCTTCTCCTCGGCAGAGTCGAAGACCACCTGCCCGCGGTTGATCTCCAGCACCCGCAGGTTGGCCCGCTTCACCAGGTCGATGTTGTGTGTGGCCATCACCACCGCGGTTCCCGCCGCGTTGATGTCGCGCAGCAGCTGGAAGACGCCGCGCGTGGCGCGGTCGTCGAGGTTCCCCGTCGGTTCGTCGGCCACGAGGACGAACGGGTCGTTGGCGAGGGCGCGGGCGATGGCGACCCGCTGTTGCTCGCCGCCGCTCAGTTCGCGCGGGTAGTTCGTCGACTTCGACGACAGCCCCACCTGCGTCAGCAGGCGCGAGACCTTGGGATGGATCTTCTCCGGGGGCGTCCCGATCACGTCGAGCGCGAACGCCACGTTCTGTTCCACGGTGCGGTCCTCGAGGAGGCGAAAGTCCTGGAAGACGACGCCCAGCTTTCGGCGCAGCAGCGAGATCTCCTTTCGCGTCACCCCCTTCGAACGCGTCCCGCTCACCCACACGTCACCACGCGAGGGGAGCTCGTCGAAGTAGATGAGCTTGAGGATCGAGCTCTTTCCTGCGCCACTCGGCCCCGTCAGGAAGACGAATTCCCCCTTGTTGACGGAGAACGACACGTCATTCAGGGCGACGCCGGTGCGCGGATACTCTTTGAATACGTTGGCGAATCGGATCACGGGGCGGAAAGCTAGCTACCGTGAGGAATGACGACCGAGGGGGCGCGAGGTCAGCCCGACAGCGCCTGCTCGAGGTCGCCGATGAGGTCACCCACGTCCTCCAGCCCGACACTCACCCGCACGAAGCCGTCCGGGACCCCCTGGCTCGCCCGCTCGTCAGGCGTAAGGTGGGCGTGCGAGGTGAAGCGAGGCTCGCAGACCAGCGTGTCCACCCCGCCAAGGCTCGCCGCGTGCTGGATCAGCGAGAGCCGGCGGATGAACCGGCTCGCCGCCTCGCCCCCACCCGCCATCACCAGTGCCAGCATCCCGCCGTAGCCATCCAGCGTGACGCGGGCGATCTCGTGGTCCGGATGGCTGGCGAGCCCCGGGTAGTGCACCGCGGCGAATTCCGGACGCCCCTCGCACCACTCGGCGATGCGCCGCGCGTTCTCGTTGGCCCGCTTCACCCGTACGTCGAGCGTCTTGAGGCCGCGCTCCAGGAGCCAGCAGGCGAACGGATCCGGGGCCTGTCCCCAGACCATCATCTTCTGGCGAACCTCCTCGATGAACGGGGCCGTCCCCACGACGGCCCCACCGATGACGTCGTGGTGTCCGTTGAGGAACTTGGTCGTCGAGTGGATCACGACGTCGCCCCCCTGCTCGAGGGGGCGGAAGTTCACCGGTGAGGCAAAGGTCGAGTCGACCACGAGCGCCAGCCCGATCTCCTTCGTGAGGTAGGCAATCGGGCGCAAGTCGAGGACCCGGCAGCTCGGGTTCACCGGGGTCTCGACGAAGATCGCTCGCGTCTCCTTGCGCACGCGCTTGCGCCACGCGCGCGTCTCGGTGGGGTCCACGAGCGTCACGTCGATCCCCATCGCCGTGAACTCCTCGAGGAAGAGTCGGCGCGTTCCGCCGTAGACCCAGCGGCTGGCAAGGAGGTGGTCCCCCGGGCGGAGGAGGGCGAGCATCGCGCACGCCGTCGCCCCCATCCCGCTGGAGAGGACGAGGGCTGCCTCCCCGCCGTCGAGCGCGGCGAGCGTGCGTTGCACCCGCTCGGCGTTCGGGGCGTTGCCGTACCTGGGATACGTCAGTCCCTCGCCGGTCCCCGCCGCCTGGACGTAGTTGACCGACTGCACCAACGGATGCACCACCGGATCGCCCACCGCTGGCGCATCCGAAGCGGGGCCATGAATGGCCAGCGTGGCCAGATGGCGCTCGGGGTGGTCGGGGTGGTCGGGGGGCATGCGGAGCCTTCGGCGTTAGGCGGCGGCTACCGGGCGCGGTCTGGACGGGCCAGCCGCACCACCTCGGACACCGCGATCCACGCGATGTCGCGCACGGCGATCCCCCCCTTCGGGAGCGTCGCGTCGAGGGCGACGGTAGCCATCTCGTTGCGGCGCGGCCCGTAGACCCAGACCAGGTCTCCCTCGTTGAGGAGGCGCGCCGCGGCATCGTCTGGGCGCAGCCGCACCAGCGGCCCGCGCTCAGGGTCGCCGCGACGGGTCGCCGAGAAACCGACGACCTGCAACGGCGGGTTGGACGACAGCGTCACAGTGCCTGCGGGAGCGAGACGCAGCCGTCGTCGCGCCACATCACGAGGCGCCGCGCCGAGAGGGTGTCGAGGACCCGCGATGCCGTCTCGGCTGGGGCCCCCAGCTCGCGCTCGAGTTCCTGCGGGTTCACCCGTCCGTGCGCGTTGACCACCTGCCAGGCCCGCCGGGCGCCGTCGTCGAGCGTCCCGACCAGGCGGATGGTCCCGCTCTCGTCCTCGACGATGACCGCCAGGTTGTAGCGCTCCAGCACGGCCTCGATCGCCTCGAGGTGGCCGTCATGCACGCCGCGGATGAGGAAATAGCGCTGCGGCTGCCCCTCCGCCTTCTGGTAGAAGTCGAGGAGCTTTCCCACCACCTCGTCGGCGCAGGAAAAATCGAGCATCTTCACCTGCGCGAAGTCGATGACCGTCACGTTAGGCTCGGGGAGCTCGGCGAGCGCCGCCTCGATGGCCTGGCGCACGGCGACCCCGGTGGGGCGCGTCACGAGGTTGGTGTACAGGTCGCACACCGTCTTGCGCAGGACCGAGCTGACTGAGATGTGGTAGATCACCGCTGGGGCACTCGCTCTGGGATCGTGATCTGGACCTGCGCCCCGGGAAGGGGAGGGAGGTTCTCGCGCATGGGGAGGTCGTCGTCCCACTGCGGCACGAGGGCGATGCGCGCCGTGCCACTGCGCACGGAGAGCTTGCCGTCCCACCGCCCGACGTACCGACGGACCCCCGCGAGCCCCTGCCCGCGTCCCGGATCACGGAATCGACTCACGCCACGAATCACCGCTTCTTCCAGCGCCATCCCGTCGTCCCACCGGTCGCTCAGCTTGCGTCCCGGCGCGCTCTCGAGCGAGCGGCGGAAGCCGATCCCGGCGTCACAGACGGCGATGACCACCACGCGACGACCGAGCCGCTGGCGATAGCGGTACGTCTGCACCGCCACCCACCCCATGGTCTGCGCGTGTTCCACGATGTTCTGGCAAACTTCGGAAAGCGTCATGGCAAAGCGCATCGTCGCCATCGGATCGAGGTTCAACTCGTTGACGAGGATCTGTTGCGCCTTGGATTGGATGCGTTCGACGACGTCATGCACGTCGTCGCTCTTGGCCACCGGGGTGATCTCGAGCAGCACGTTGGACTCTGCCGCCTGCGCGCGCGCGCGCGGAACGTGTCCGTGCATCTCGAACAACTCCTCCGCGTAGCGGTAGAAACCGGCGCGCTGCCAGTAGCTCGCGGTCTCCTCCGTCTCGGGGCCGGTGAACGCCGCCTGCGTCCCGCGCGTCTGCGCGAGCGTGAGGAGCGCCGTCAGCCCGTATGGGGACGCCCACCGCGTGTGACGCGCGTCGACCAGGACCTTCTGGTCGACCGGCACCGGCGCCAGCTGCTCGAGCACCTGTTCGAACGTGTGATCGTCGAGCGAGGGAGGGACGGTGATGACGGTCGTCACGAGGGGATCAGTTCGCCGCGTAGATGGTGGGCAAGGCCGCGGGCTCCGCGGTAGGCGACGTTTCGCGCGGCGGCTTTCACCGCGCTTTGTAACGCGACGGTGAACGTATCACCGGCGAGCAGTCGCGAGAAGAGTGTCGCGCCAAAGACATCGCCGCACCCCGTGGGGTCACCCTCCCCGCCCTTGACATCGGCACGTTCTGCCGCCACCAGCGCGGTGCGCACCGCGCCGAGAACGGATGTTCCGGCGCCGCGCCGCTGTAAATCCCCCAGCCGCTCGAATCCCGGCGCCGTGACGTACACCGCCCCCCGCGCCCCGAGCGTCACCACCAACGCCGACACTTGCTGTGCCAGTGCTGTCGCCGCCAGCGCCATCGGGTCGGGGGCCATCATCGCCAGCTCGTCCTCGTTCATCTGCACCAGGTCGGCGCACGCCATCCACGCCACCGCGTTAGGCAGCGGCTGCAACGTGCGCAGCCCGTCGGGCTGCACCGCCAGGGTCAGCGAGTGCAGGTCCAGGTAGATCGGCCCGGCGAAGTGCTGCCGGATGAGCTGCGCCGTCTCCAGCTCCAGCTCGAAGCCGCTGATCAGGTTGATGTACAGCGCGTCCAGGTCGCGCAGCAGCGGCTTGAGCCCCAGCCACGGCCACGGAGGGACGCCACCGGTGAGGACCTCGCTCCGCCGCTCGGCCGAGAGGTAGCGCAGCTCCACCCGGTTGTTGGCCTGCGGCACCGCGATCGGCTCGGCGTCGGGGGCGATGCGCCGCAGGGTGCGCAGGAACTCTCTCGCGCGCGCATGCAGGTCGTGACCAACCCGCGCCAGCGGGACGATCGACCAATCGTTAGGCAGGGCGGCGTCGAGCGCCGAGAGCGCGTACGTGATCCCCCCCCACTCCTCCACCGGCGCACTGCGCGGGTCCCGCCCGTGGATCACATCCCAGACGAAGCTCCCGATCACCCCCAGGCGTTTCACACGCCGTCCGGCGCCTGTTGCTTGAAGGTCGCCACCGCCCCCACCACCCCCGCCGTCCCGGGGAGCGAACCGGGGACGATGCGGCACGCCTCCACCGCGGGGGCGAACGCGCGCCGGCGCACCTCGCGGCGCAGCGGGTCGAACAGCGTGTCCCCGGCCTGCGTCACCCCGCCGGCAATCACCACCACGTCGGG
>DAIESF010000251.1 GCA_027346425.1 Gemmatimonadota bacterium
ACGCGCCTCCATGAACGGGCGATAGCGACTGCCGGCGTAGTCCACGCCAACGCCACCCTGCACCCCAAGGGTCACCCCCGACGTCCCGGACTGCCCATACGCACCACCCCCGGCGAGGAGGTAGGGGGCAAAGTCGCGCACTTCGCGCCGATAGAAGAGCCCGCCAACCGCTGCCATCGTTCGCATGGATTGTCCGGCGAAGACCAGGTCCCCCACCGACATGGCCTGTGCCGGCGACTGCGAGTACAGGAGGTCGAAGCGCACGCCGATGCCGCTCCCGCGCGGCCCCGCCTCGATCGAAGCTTGCACCTGTCCACCGATGTCGGCGCCCCGCCCACCCGCTGGGGGGAGGGTCACCCCTCCAGCCACGCGAAAGTCCTGCGCTGCCAGCGGCGCCGCCGCGAAGAGCGTGGCGCATAGCGCCACGCACGGGAACCGAGGAAAGTTGCGCTGCATACCACACCTCGCTTGGGAACGTCGCACACGGCAGGACACCTGAGGCGCTGTTCTTGGAGTATGGCCCACCGTCGCCCCCGCGGCAACGCGCAATCAGGCGCTAGGTAAGGGATTGAGGTGCATGGCCGAGATGATCTCCTTGACCAGCTTGGCGCAGACGGGGGCGGTGAGGTCGTCGACATCGCGCCGCGGGTTGTACTCGACCAGGTCGCCACCGACGATGGGTTGGTCGATCGCCTGAACGACGGCCAGGACCTCGCGCACGCTGAGCCCTCCCGGCTCCCGATGCGAGACGCCCGGGGCGAACGCCGGGTCGAGGACATCGACGTCGAGCGAAAGGTAGACCGGGTGCCGGAGCGTGAAGCGCTCGCCCGCCACCCAGCGCCGCATGTCGATCACCTCGACGCCGAAACGCTCGGCCTGGTCGCGTTGATGCCCGGTCATCGCCCGGATCCCCACCTGCACGAGCTGGTCGGCGAGCCCCTCTTCCATGATGCGCGCGAACGGACAGGCGTGCGAGAACCGGTCACCCTCGAAGCGGTCATGGAGGTCGTTGTGGGCGTCGAGGTGGAGGATGGTGAGGCGCGGATGGTGACGGCGCACCGCGCGCAGGATCGGGTAGGTGACGGAGTGGTCACCGCCGAGCACGAGTGGCCGCCCCCCCCGGGCGATCTGCGCCGCCACCGCCTGCTCGATAGCGCCGCGGGGGTCGTCGCCTAACGTGATGTCGCCCGCATCGTCCCACGCTTCCCCGGGGACCACCTCCACCAGCGCCTCGCTCCAGCGGTTGGATGACTCCGATCGCATCTCGCGACGGATCGCCCCCGGCGCGTCGGCTGGCCCGCGCATGAAGGAAGAGCTCGCGTCGTAACGGGCGCCGAGAATGGTCGGCAGTCCGGGGCGCATCACGCGTAGAGGTCGTCGGGGTCGGCGGCGGCGAGGTCTACCAGGTAGCCCGCCAGCTTCTCTGCGGCATCGCGCACGAAGCGTTCTCCCAGCGCCGGCGTCGCCCCGGCCGGATTCCCGACGCCGGTGTCGCGGGTGACGCTCGGCCAGTCGCGCTGCGCCCACGCCCACCCCTCACGCAAGGCGGCGATGCGGAAGCGGCGCTCCTCGCCGCTCCCCGCCTGATCCAGCGGGCGCACATGCGCCGGGGTGAGGTGCATCATCACGCTGGTCTCCAGCGCGCCTGCGTGGTCGCCCGGCTCGCCGAAATACAGTCGCGCGTCGAGGATGGTCCACCAGTTCACGAACGAGAGGAAGAGCGACGTCTGCGGTTGCAGCTCACGGAGCAACGGCTTGAAGTCGTTCCCCCCGTGCCCATTCACCACTACCAGCTTGCGCGCCCCGTGCGGCTCGAGGGCCTGTACCAGGTCGCGCAACACCGCCAGCTGCGTGGAGGGATTGAGGTTGAGGCAGGACGGGACGGCGAGTTGTCCCGTGTTCACGCCGAAGGGGACCGGGGGCACGACGACGACGCGCGCCCCGCGCCCCCAGGCGATCCCGGCAGCGGCGATGGCGATCTCGCTCGCCTCGATCACGTCGGTCGCATACGGGAGGTGCGTGTTGTGCGCCTCGGTCGCCCCCCAGGGGAGGACGACGACCTCGTAGCCGGCGTCGCGCACGGCCGGCCAGGTCGACTCGGCGAGAACCCACGGTCTGGTTTCCATGATCGAAGTGTCACACGCCGCGCCGCCGCGCGCCAGTCCGTCCCGTTAGGCGGCACCCGGTATTGGCGGGACGACTCAATCCACGCGCGCGATCGCCACGCGCGGCGCCCGCACCACCGGCACGGGAGCGCCGACACCGGAGAGGGCGACGATCACGTCGATGGAGTCACCCGGGGGCCAGCGCGGCCCGTCGCGCAGGACGAACTCCACCGTGAGCGCGTCGCGATCGCGCGGCTGCTCCTCACGGGCGACCCCCTGTACGACGTCGGCGCCACGCACCAGCCACACGCTGTCGACCGCCAGCGCCCCGGGAATCCCTGCACCTCCCTCGCCCCGCACCCGCACCACGGCAATCAGTGGATCGCCCGGCGCACCGACGAGGGGCTGGAACGATCGCCAGGCCTCGACCTCGGCGGTGAAGATCGTCCCGGCCACGCGAAGCTCGGTGGCCACGGCGCGCAGGGAATCAGCGGTGCGCACCACACCGCGCGACGTGGCGCGTTCCGGCTGGCCGCACGCCGCGCACGCCAGCAGGGTGGCGGCCGCCAGCCGTCGCACGCTGCAAACAGTTAGTGACTGGCGAAGACGCGGGTCGCCCCGCCCTTGGAGAAGGCGACGACATCGTACTTGTCCTTGCGACCGCCGGGAACCTCCATCCCGGGGCTCCCCACCGGCATCCCCGGCGCGGCAATCCCGATGATGGCGGGCTTTTCCTTCAGCATCCGCTGAATGTCCGCGGCGGGGACGTGCCCCTCCACCACGTAACCGTTGACGATCGCCGTGTGGCAGGAAGCGAGGCGCGGCCCCACCCCCAGCTTCGCCTTGCGCGCCTGCAACTCCTCATCGGAGACGTCGATGACCTCGGCCTGAAAGCCGTTCGCGCGCACATGGTCCACCCAGGCCTTGCAGCAACCGCAGGTGGGAGACTTGTAGACCTGGATCACCGTCTTGGCAGCAACCGGCGACGCCGCGGCGCGTGCCATCTCGCTGTCGGTGCGAGCCGCCGAGGCGCCGGCGACAGTGAAGACGAGGGCGAACGTCGAGAGGAGAAGGGTCGAGGATCGCGTCATGGGAGCGCGGAGGAGCGAGGGGGCGGAAGGCGTCGCGGCTGGCGAGCCGGGGTTCCGTGGACCCTAGTAAGCCGTGAGACGGGGCGCAACCCGTGAGCGACGGGAGCGGTCGTAGGCGATGGTGGCGCCGACGCTCGGGAGGGCGACGACCGCCGCCCCGAGCGTCCAGCAGAGGACGCCGCACGCGCGGCGATCGGCGTCGTATCGCCAGTTCCCCAGCTTCACCACACCGAACGACGCCAGCATGCCTAACGCCGATCCCCCCAGCGCCGCGGGAAACTTTCCGTCGCCCCCGATGACGGCCGGGACAGCGGCGGTGGCAAGCCACGTGGCGGTGTACGCGGCAACGTACGCGGCGCGGCCGGCGCGCTCGTCGCCCGCCCCCATCGCCTGGGCGATCCGCTTGGTGGCGGCCCCTGCGCCGAAGAAGGCGATGGGCGCGGCGAGCGTCCCTCCGACAACCTGGGCGGCAACCCGGGCCGAGGAGAGCGACGGAACGTCGTCCTGCGCGGCGGCGGGCGAGGCGGCCGCGAGGGCGAGGACCGCCAGCGCTGCGCCGTGCCACGCACGGCTCCGGGGTGATGCACCGCGCGCTACCACCGGATTGAGCATCGTGCCGCGATTGGGGAGAAGTGCGGGCGCCACCAGCCGGACAGCGCCTGTCGGTGGTGGCAAACTATGCATCGCTCACGGCAGCAGAAAGCCACGCCAGCTGGACCGGCGCAGGTCGCGCCCGGGCGACACGGCGGGGGTGGAACCGGGAGGGGACCACGGACGTAGGGGATGG
>DAIESF010000257.1 GCA_027346425.1 Gemmatimonadota bacterium
ACAACGCGACGCTGGCGGCGATGCTGGCGTACGAGGCATCGGAAGACCCGGAGCGGGTCCCACGTGACCGACGCGTGCTGACATCGCCCGACGGAGCGAACATGGCGTGGCCTCGTTGTTCCCCGGCGCCGCGGAGCGCGCCAGCGCGATGACCCCCGCCGCCTCGCTCGAACTCCATCGTCAGGCACTCACCGGCCACTGCTACCGCATGCTCGGCTCGGCGGTCGATGCCGATGATGCGGTGCAGGAGACGATGCTGCGCGCCTGGAAGGCGCTCGACCGTTTCGACGGGCGCTCGTCGCTGCGCACCTGGCTGTATCGCATCGCGACCAACGTTTGCCTCGACGCGCTTGCCGATCGCCCTCGCCGTGCCCGTCCCATGGAGGAAGGGCCGGTCGGGACCGTGCACGACGAACTCACGCAGCATCCCCGCACGCACTGGCTGGAGCCGATTCCCGACGCGAGGGCGCTGCCGGCCGACAGCAACCCGGCCGACGACGTGGTGCTGCGCGAGAGCATTCGCCTGGCATTCGTCGCGGCGTTGCAGCTCCTGCCGCCCAGGCAGCGCGCGGCGCTGATCCTGACGCAGGTGCTCGGGTGGTCGGCCGCCGAGGTGGCGGAGGGGCTGGAAATGACCGTCCCCGCAGTGAACAGCGCCCTCCAGCGGGCGCGCGCGACGCTGGCCACGCGAAAGGCGCGCAACATGCCGGCGGTGCTCACCCCGGCGCAGGCGACGCTCGTGACTCGTTATGTGGACGCCTTCGAGCGCTACGACGTGGCCGCCCTCACGGCGCTGCTGCACGAGGACGCGTCGATGTCGATGCCCCCGTACCGCCTCTGGCTGCAGGGCCACGAGTCGATCAGCAAATGGTTGTTGGGGCGCGGGTGCGGATGCCGAGGGTCGCGGCTGGTGGCCACATCGGCCTGCGGGTCACCGGCGTTCGGGCAGTACCGGCAGGGCGGCAAGGAGCCGTGGGCGCTCATCGTCCTCGAGCTGGACGGGGATCGCATCGCCCACATGAACTACTTCCTCGATACCGCCACGCTCTTCCCGATGTTCGGGCTGCCGATGCAGCTTGACACGTGACCGGCGGTGCCGCGGCAGAGTCCGGCACACCACATCGACCCGGATCGGCCTCATGCTGGTCCGGGTCGATCACTCCGACCCCGAACTGACATCGCCATGCGCCGGGTGGTACTCACTGCGCTGACCCTGGCAGGCATTGCGGCATCGATGGGATTCCTTCCGCAGTTTGGTTCCAAGACCGCGACGCTCGGCGACGTGGCGACCATCCGGGTGCCGCAAGGCGCGCCTCGAGGATCCGCGTCTCCTGGCCGAGCACCCTTCGTGGGTCACCTTCCGCATGGATCGCTTCCATGCGTGGGCGATGGGGAGCTCAACGCCCTATCGCGCCAACCTGTTCATCAACCTGCATGCGCCTAACGTTCCGGCGAGCGCCTATGCAGAGGCGCTCGCGGCCGCGGAGCTTCGCCCCGCTACACCCGGGAGAGCCCGTGACGCGGGAAGGGATCACCGTGGAGTACATGGCCATCCCCGAGCGCCGCCTCATGCTCTACAAGCCGATCGACGGCACGCCGACGACGGCACTCCCGCCGTACATCAGCCACGGCTGGCGCACCTGGGCCGATACGGGATGGGAGAACCTGATGGCCAACAACGACTACTATCCGATGCCCGGGACGCGCCGTCTCCTCGATGCGACGCAGGTCAAGCCGGGGCCGCATCACTTCCTGATTCGCACCATCCGACTCGACGAGCTCGGCGAAGGCGATTATCACATCGCGGATTTCCTGACGTTCGTTTCGACGGCGCGATAGGCGACGGGATTGCCGACTCCCGGCGTGGTCGAGTGGCGCGGAGCCCGTTCGCGCCCCACCTTCTGGTGAATCCGAACGGCCCCGTCCATGACCGAGACCTTTCCCATCGTCCCCGCCCAACTTCGCTTGCTGGGCGTTGGAGTCCCGCTCCTCCTCATCCTGCTGGGGGTCTTCGCCCTTCTGGGTGCCACCATCTATGGGAGCCGCGCCGCTCGCTTCGAAGTGTCGCGCGAGGGGTTGCGCCTGCGCGGCGACCTGTATGGTCGCCTCGTGCCCGCCTCGGCGTTGCGCCTCGGCGAGGCGCGAGCGGTCGACCTCACGGCCGAGCGCGCGCTTGCGCCGAAGCTGCGCACCATGGGGACGGCGATCCCCGGCTACCGCGCCGGCTGGTTCCGGCTGCGCAACGGCGAGAAGGCGCTGCTCTACGTCAGTGACATGTCGCGGGTGGCGTATGTGCCCACCACCGAGGGCTACAGCGTGATGGTAAGCGTGGCGGATCCCGAACGCTTCGTGGCCAGCCT
>DAIESF010000263.1 GCA_027346425.1 Gemmatimonadota bacterium
CGAGATGTAGCCGCGCCCGTCGGCGCTCGTCTCCTTGGGGACGACGAGGATGACGACCCCCGCGTTGCGCGAGCGCTCCCCGACGGCAGCGGCGGCCCCCACCTTCCATTCACGGCCGATGCGGAGCGCGACGTCGCCCACGTCGCGGCCCGCCAGGTCGGGGAGGGTGACGACGACGATCTCGCCCCCCGACTTGGCCTTGACGTCGAAGATGACGCGGTTGATGCGTGCGACCGCATCGGCCGAGAGGACGTGGGCCTCATCGACGACCATGTCGGCCTGCGTCTGGCTGAAGCCGCGCGGAGGCGACGGGAGCTGGACGTCCTGCGCCACGAACAGCGACGCGACGAGCGCGAGTAAGCCCCACACAGGCGATGCGTCCCCCTGACAACGTGACGCCCGGCGCGTGCATGGTGCCGGGCGAGATGATTGGGCGAACGTTAGCCATACGCAGACGGGGCGGGTAGGGATTCGGCCGTGCCAACCGCGACTCCCGGTGGGAGAGCGCGCCGCCCGCTGCTACTTTTCAGCAGCTTGGGCGGCCCGGGTGCCCGTGCTCGGGTGCCCGTGTTCGGGCGCCGTCCCGTTGCGATCGCTCCTCCATCCCACCACTCCGTCGGTCATGCCGCGCCTCCTCACCGCCCTGACGCTCGCCGCCATGATGTCACCGCTGGCAGCCTGCGGCTCCAAATCCGCCCAGAAGGGCGACGCATCGTCAGCTGCAGCCGCGCCGGCGGCAACGTCCAGTGCCACCGCGGCCACGAACGACGAGCGGGTCACGCGCGCCGACCAGGCGCGCATCATGGGAGATCCCAACGCCAAGCTGTGGATGCTGGTGGTGAGCGACTTCCAGTGCCCCTACTGCGGCCAGTGGGAGCGCGAGACCGCGCCGCAGGTCATCAAGGAGTTCGTGAAGACGGGTCAGGTGCGCCTCGCCTTCCTCAACTTTCCGCTCCAGCAGCACGCCAACGCCCTTCCCGCCGCCGAGGCCGCGATGTGTGCCGGGGCGCAGGGAAAGTTCTGGGAGATGCACGATCGCATCTTCAAGTCGCAGGAGCAGTGGAGCCCCCTCCCGACGAGCGATGCCTTCTTCGCCGGTTTTGCCCGCGAACTCGCGCTCGACCTTGAGCAGTACAACCAATGCATCGGCACGCACGTGATGCGCCCGATGATCGCCGCGGATGCCGAGCGCGCAACGCGGGCGGGAGCGGGCTCCACGCCGACGTTCTTCATCGGCGGCCAGACGATTGCCGGGGCCGAGAAGATCGACGCCTTCCGCTCCGCGATAGCCAAGGCGACGGCCGCACTCCCGAAGTGACGGGGTGAACCCTCTCCTGTGGTGGGCGTATCGCGCTGCGGGTGAGGTGGCCTCACTCGCGGCGCGTGTGGTCCCGGCCGGCGAGGGGAAAGTGATGCGCGCGCTGGCCGCCCGGCGCGACGTGGCGGAACGCTTTGCGGCCTGGGGGAAGTCGGGACGCGACGCGTCGCGCCCCCTCCTGTGGATGCACGCTCCCTCGGTGGGCGAGGGGCTGCAGGCGCGGCCGGTGCTCGAACTGCTGCGGGAGCGTCGGCCCGAGGTGCAGCTCGCCTACACCTACTTCAGCCCGAGCGCCGAGTCGTTTGCCCGCGGGCTCGGCGTGGACTTTGCCGACTACCTCCCCTTCGACACCCCCGGTGGCGTTCGCGCCACCCTCGACGCGTTGCAGCCGACGGCGCTGGCGTACGCCAAGCTCGACGTCTGGCCGGTCCTCACCGCTGAGGCGCACCGTCGCGGGGTACGGCTGGGGATGGTGAGCGCGACCGTGGCCCCCGGTTCGTCGCGACGCGGCGCCATGGCGCAGGCGCTGTTGCGGCCGGCGTACGCGGCGCTCGATGCGGTGGGAGCAGTCGGGGACGACGACGCCAGCCGGCTCGTGGCGTTAGGCGTCCGCCGGGACGTGCTGCGGGTCACTGGCGACACGCGCTATGACCAGGTGGCGCTGCGCGCGCGCCGTGTGGACCGCGCCTCTCCCCTGTTGGCCCCATTGCAGTCCGGGCGCCCGACGCTGGTGGCCGGGAGTACGTGGCCAGCCGACGAAGCGGTCCTGCTGGCAGCGTGGGAGGTGGTCCGCCGCGAGGTGACGGGGGCGCGACTCATCATCGCGCCGCACGAACCGACGCCCGCGCACCTGGCCCCGATCGACTCCTGGGCCGCGTCACGCGGGATCGGGATCGCGCACCTGGGGAGTGCGGCGCAGGGAGCGGGCGAGGTGATTCTCGTCGACCGGGTCGGCGTGCTGGGCGACCTTTACGCCCTGGCGACGGCGGCGTTCGTGGGAGGCGGGTTCCACCGGGCCGGGCTGCACTCGGTGCTCGAACCAGCGGCCTTCGGCGCTCCCGTGGCCTTCGGGCCCTACTTCGCCAACTCGCGCGACGCCGGGTTGCTCCTGTCGGCAGGGGGCGGGGCGCCGGTGCGCGACGCGGAGGAGCTGGCGGCGCTGCTTGGCCGCTGGTTAGGCGGGGGCGACGACGGCCGCGCGGCGGGGGGCAGCGCGCGCGCGCTGGTGGAGGCGGGGGTAGGGGCGGCGGAACGCTCGTACACCCTGGTGAACTCGCTTCTGGGATAGCACAGGCGGGGCGCAGGCACGTCCACCGCCGCGCCTGCGCCCCGCCATGGGTCGTCCCCAGAGCTACCGCGTCGCGCCTAACGGCGCAGCCCCGGCGGGGTCCAGACGAGCGAGAGCCCGAGCCCGTCTTCGCCGAAGCGGTCGGAGCCACCAAAGAACGCCGTCCCGCGGATCGCGAGGACGCGCGTCAGCTCGAGGTTGGCCCCGATGTCGAAGTTGATCCCGAGCTGCGACTCGTCACCCGTGCATCCTCCGCAGAAGTCGAGCGAGATGCGCGGGTGCACGTAGGGCGTGAGGGCGACGGTGCCGTCGAGCGGGAAGCGATGCCCGATGGAAACGCCGACCGGGACGCGCAGCGTGGTCTTGTTGCCGAAGGCGAAGCCGGCGCCGGCGGTGAGGAGGAAATCGAGGGGGACGTCGGCGCTGGACTTGGCGAGCTGGTAGGCGTACTGCCCGCCCAGGAAGAGGACGTTGTCGAGCCCGCGCGCCTCTGGGTCGGCGAGGCCGACGTCGAGCGAGAACTGCGACTTGAGGCCGAACCCTTCGCGCCATTGGAAGAGGGCGCTTGTCCCGGCGTTCCCCGCGTCGGCGATGCCGAAGTTGAACTCACGCGACGTGAGTGTCGGCGGCTGGAACGACGGATAGGCCCAGGCCTGGGCCCGTCCCTCGCGTGCCGCGAGCAGGGCGACGGCCGCAGCAGCAGTCACGATGACGCGACGCAGGCGGGTGTCGTGACTTGGCGTCGTGGCCGCAGCCGCGTGCGGGAAAGCGGATTCCTGCATGATGTGTCCTCGAAGCACGGGCGCGTGGGCGCCCGGAAGGGTGCGAGACGTCGCCCCCGGCAGGGGCGGCACGATGGAGCCCTCTAGTACGCCACAGGGCTCCTGAAGGTTCGTCAGGCACCCCCGCCTAACGCAAGCGTCGAGCGCAAATGCCCGAGGATGGCACTGCCGCGCCCCTGAGGGGGTGCGCGCACGGGGGACCACGACTCCGTGATCCGGGTATCATTCGTGGGGCCGGACGACCATTGACCCCGGCGCGGCGCCGTCCGAGTGTTTGGGGGCGCGCCCGCGCGGCATCACCTTCTACTCGACTTCCGCCAAGATTCAGCGATCTCTGCGACGCCACACCCTCGGCGTCCTGCTTGCCGTCGTCGTCCTCCCGTCGGTGGGTGCGGCCCAGTCGTCGGGGGCGTCGACCGAGCAGCGGAAGGTGCGGTGGTCGGGGAACTTCACCCCTGTGCAAGTCCGCTCGTCAAACGTCGCGATGCGGACGCAGTCGCGCATCTACGGGACGGTCTCGCTCATCACCGCCGACGACAACCGCGAGCGAGCGCGCGTGCGCCTCAACTTCACCAGCCAGACTGGGGGCAACTCGTACACGGTGCAGTGGGCGCTCGTCCCCGGGCGATGCGGGAGCGGCGGACTCCCCGTCCTTCCGGTGGACAACTTCCCCATGATCGAGGTGGGCTCCGACGGGCGGGCACAGCTCGACACCGAGCTCTCGCTCTCACTCCCGGAGAGCGGCGAGTACCACGTGAACGTGTACAACGGCGGCCAGGAGCTGAGCAACGTGATCACCTGCGCCAACCTCAAGCGGTAGCGCGAGTCTCGCTGGAAGCGCCGCGTCCCCGATTCCCGGCGGGACGCGAGCACGGCACCTAACGAAGAAGGGCGCGTCCTCGCGAGGAGGACGCGCCCTTGATCGTAAGGCAGGGGTTACCGCTGGATGGTCAGGTTCCTCCCGGCACGGAGCTGGCGCCGCATCGCGGCGACGTCGTCGTACGCCACGCGGAGGGCCTGGTTGAGCGCCTGATCGAACGACTCGCCCATGTAGCGATCCGGCTTGCCGACGCCGCCGAAGGTATAGATCGGAAGGCGCAGGATCTCGAGTTCCTTGGCCGGGACCGGGAGGTGGCGCACCGTGCCAGCCTGCACACGGTCGGTTCGGCGTCCGTCCCACTGCTCGACGCCGCTGGTGTTGAAGAGTTCGACCTGTCGCTCGTAGTACAGCTTGTTGAGGAGCGACGCCGCACCCTCCGCCGCGTCGGCGGGCGCGAGCTTGCCGCGCCCGACCCGCGTCTTGTTGATGAGCTCCGCGGCCTTGGCTAGGCTGCCGTTGGTGCGGATAAGCCCTTCGGCCCAGAGGAGGTCGTTTTCGGCGCCCAGGATGAGCGGCGCCGGCCCTTCACCCGAGGTGGGCGAGGTGCGGGCGTGGAAGCGGAAACGCTTGTGCGAGTACGGGCTCTGCATGTAGATGCCGCGTGCCGGGTCGCCGATGACCGCCCCGTGGTACTGGAAGTCGGACTCGAAGCGGGCGTCGGGCGAGGAGCCCTTCGGCGGCATGGTGCCCGTGTACTTGGATGGCGAGTTGGGGTCCATGAGGTTGATCAACCGCATGTCGACGCGCAGCCAGGTGGGCTCGTTGTTGTAGTACACGAACAGCGAACACCAGTTGTTGCAGTCGTCGCCGACGACGTTGATGTCGATCGGCGTCCCGGTGGTGCCGGTGATCCCCTTCTCGGCGTACGAGACGACCTTGGCCCAGTTGACGGTGGCGTTGTCGGCCGCCGAGCGCGGCGTGTAGGCCAGGAGGCGGGCCGCCATCGTGTTGGAGAGGCGCTGCAGGATGGAGGAGTTGAGCGCCCCAGCCGACAGCGGGAGGACGGTGGGTTCCCAGGTGTAGTTCGTCCCGTTGAGCGAGGCGATGAGGGCATCCCACTTGGTGAGCGCCGTGGCCGCGACCTCCTTGTAGTTCTTGAAGGCCGGCGTCGTCCCTCCCGTCGTCTCGTCGACCACGAAGGACTGGTCGAAGATGAGGGAGAGGTCGGAGAGCGAGGCCGCCTGCGAAAAGGCGGCGAGCGCCTTGTACTTGGCGGTTTCGCCGTTCGGCACCTCGACCTTGTTGGCGATGGCGATGAGGACGTCGTTCGCCGCGCCTAACGTGCCGTAGTAGCCGTTCCACGGGTTCTCGACGACGGCGCGGTCGCCGCCGGCCGAGTTGTTCACGTACTCGGCGCGCGGCTCGAGGTTGTTGAAGCGCATGCCGAAGTTGCCGAAGTTGGACGTCCCCATGTCGGACGTGGCCGACAGCATGAGCCAGGGCTCGACGTCGGTCATCGACAGGTACCACGAGTTGACGGTGGAAATGGCGATGTTCTTGACGTCCTCGCCCGATCCCAGCGCGCGCTTGATGTCGGGCTGGTTGGGGTTCGTCACGTCGAGGTCCACGCAGGCGCCGACCGCGAGGAGCGCGGCGGCACCGAGGAACCTCAGGTAGCTATGGTTTCGCATCAGTAGTCAGGCTCCGTGTGGGCGGATCAGAACTGCAGCTCGATCTGACCGGTGAACGTGCGGAAGTTCGGGTAGCGGAATCCGTCGATGCGGAAATTGAAGTCGCCGCCCGCGGTTACTTCCGGGTCGAAGCCGCTGTACTTGGTCCAGGTGAAGACGTTGCGACCGATGAAGGCGAGCTTGGCCCCCTTGATCGTCCGGTTGATCCCGAGGCGCGAGAGCATGCTCTGGCTCATGTTGTAGGCCACCGACAGCTCGCGAAGGCGGGCGTACGAGCCGTCCTCGACGAAGTGATCGCTGGCGACGAGGCCGTTGTAGAGCCCCGCGGAGTAGAAGGCGAGCGGACGACGATCGGCCTGCGGGCGCCCCGACTGGTCTTGGGTCCCATGACGTTCGTCCTGGTACATCCACTGCTTGGTGAAGTTGTAGATGTCGCCACCCTGCACGCCGTCGAGGAGCGCGTACACGCTGAAGTTCCGCCAGCGGACGTTGTTGGCGAAGCCGAACGAGAAGTCCGGATTGACGTCGCCGATGACGTGCTGCGTTTCGCCCTTGGCGTTCACGTAGGCGATCGGGGCTTCGGTGGTCTTGCCGAGCTTCGCCGCCTCGACGAGGTAGCCGTCGGAGTTCACGACGTAGTCCGCCGCATTCTTGGTGGCGTTGGCCGGATTCTCCTTGAGCTGCTCGAACGAGCGCACCCACTTGGTGCCGTAGATGACGCCGAGCTTCTCGCCGCTCTTGTAATAGAAGACGTCCTGTCCCTGCGCCGTGGTTGCGTTGCGGCGGAAGGGGGCGGCGTCCATGTGGTCGATCTTCTGGCGCGTGTTGTCGCCGGTGAGCGAGAACGAGTAGGAGAAGTCATCGGTATCGATGACGCGCGTCTGCAACGACACCTCCCACGTCTGGGCGCTCACGTCGGCCGCATTCTGCACCTGGGTGAGAAAGCCACCCGACTGGGCGAGGGAGAGCGGGACAGAGAGGAAGGCCCCCTTGGTCACGCGCTCGGCGCGCACGAGTTCGAAGTCGAAGCGATCGAGGAACTGCACGTTGACGCCGTACTCATTCTCGGTCTGGATCGCCGGCTTCAGGTTCTTGTTGCCGAGCTGCTGCTTGGAGATCTGCCCCGAGGCCAGCGAGTAGGTCTCGTACTGGTCGGCGAAGAAGGGGCGGAGCCCGGCGGTCCCGCGGGCGGCGCGGAGCTTGAGTTCCTGGACGCCGGGGATCGTGATGTCCTCGGTGATGCGCCAGGCGCCGGCGATGCGGTAGAAGTCCTGCCACCGCTCGTTCGGTCCGAAGAGCGACGAGCCATCGCGCCGGTAGAGGGCGTCGATGATGTAGCGATCCTTGAAGTCGAAGACCTGCGAGACGAAGTAGTTGATCGTCCGCTGGGTGTTCTGCCCGGAGAAGACGACGTTCTGCGTCGGGTCGAGGGCGTCGAGGTCGGGGACCTGCCCGACGTTGAGCTTGGAGCCCTGGGCGCCGCTGTTCACGTTGTCCAGCGTCTCGCGCAGGTACGAGAGGCGGGTGGTCGAGAGCAGGTTGCTGAACAGGAGCTTCTTGGTCGTCGCGTTGAACTGAAGGTTCTCGGCGACGTTGTTGCTCTGCTGGTTGTTCAGGAAGCCGGTTCCGGGGAGTCCGCCCTCATTGAGGTAGCCGCGGAACTGGTACGTGCGCTCGCGAATGTTGGCGCGGTCGGTGCCGTAGTTGGCATCGAGGTTGAGCCAGCCGAACGGACGGTAGCGGAGGGCAAACGAGCCGAGGACGCGCTCGCGGCGCAGCGTGTAGTCGCTGTTCTTGAGCCCGTAGAGCGGGTTGCCGCGCGCGTTCTTGGCCTTCACGTCGGGGAGGAGCGGGAAGTACGGCTCGTCGCTGACGGTCGGGTTCGGGTTCTTGAGGTCGAGATCGGGGGGCGCCTGCAGGAGGGCGAACCAGCCGTCGGTGCTGGTCGGGTTGTAGTCGTTGTTGTTCAGCCCGTAGGTGAACGACGCCGAGAAGTCGGCCTTGGTGCCTAACGCCTGATCGACGTTGAGGCGCAGGTTCTGGCGGTGCTGCCCCGAGGTGAAGGGGAGGACGCCCTGGTTGTGGTCGGTGGTGAACGACGAATTGAGGTTCGTGCTCCCGCGACGCAGGCCGAGCTGGAAGTTCTGCAGGTAGAACGAGCCATCCTGCAGCCAGGTCTGGAGCTGGTTGCGCCACGCATCCGGCCCGGAGGACGGGTACGGATTGTCGGCGATCCCGTCGGCCTTGAGGACGCGCTGGCCGGTCGCCGTCGTCTTGATGGAGCCGTCGGCGTTCAGCTCGTAGTTATGGTGCTTGTTGAGCGGGACGAAGTTGTACACGCCCGACTGTCCGTACTCGCTGCGAGTCGAGAACGCGATCTTGTTGTCCTGCAGGTTTTTCCCGCGCTTGGTCGTGATGTTCACGACGCCGTTGGCGGCGTTCGACCCGTAATACGAGGCGGCGGCGGCTCCTTTGAGGACCTCGACGCTCTCGATGTCGTTGGCGTCGATGTCGGCCAGCGAGTTGGTGGTGATGACGCCGTCGACCAGGACGAGCGGGTTGTTGTTCCCGACGGAGAGGTTGGTCGAACCGCGCAGACGGATGGTCGGGGCAGCGCCGGGGTTACCGGTCCCCACGGCGATGCGCGC
>DAIESF010000264.1 GCA_027346425.1 Gemmatimonadota bacterium
CCCTTCGCCGGCATCAACGGCTCGGGCAAGCACTGCAATTGGTCCATGGCCATCGTCGCGGACAACGAGCTCGACGGGGTGAATCTCCTCAAGCCGGGCACCACGCCACACCAGAACATCCGCTTCCTTGTCTTCCTCGCCGCGGTGCTCAAGGGGGTGCACAAGCACGCTGGCCTCCTGCGCGCCGGGATCGCGACGGCCGGCAACGAGCATCGCCTTGGAGCCAACGAGGCGCCGCCGGCCATCATCTCGGTCTTCATGGGCGAGGGACTCACCCGCGTCATCGAGGAGATCGCTAGCGGCAAGGTGGCCGCCAAGAGCGCCGAGCAGGCCATGCTCTCGTTAGGGGTCAACAAGCTCCCCGACATCGAGAAGGACAACACCGACCGCAACCGCACCTCGCCCTTCGCCTTCACGGGGAACAAGTTCGAGTTCCGCGCCGTGGGAAGCTCGCAGTCGGTTGCCTTCCCCGTGACGCTGCTCAACGCCGCCGTCGCCGAGGCAATTGCCGACATGATCGACGAGATCAAGGCGGAGAAGAAGACCACGAAGTCAATCGACGACGCGGTCATGAAGGTCGTGCGCAAGGCGTTCCGTGAGACGAAGAACGTGCGCTTCGAGGGGAACAACTACTCCGACGCCTGGGTCCAGGAGGCCGCTAAGCGCGGACTCCTCAACCTGCGCCGCACGCCGGAGGCCCTCGGTCAGCTGAACGCGCGCCGGTCGCGCGAGCTCTTCGCATCGCTCGGGATCCTGACCAAGGAGGAGCTCGAATCGCGGTATCACGTACGCCTGGAGCGCTACGTGAAGGACATCCTCATTGAGATGCATACGCTCAAGGAGATGATCGACACCCTCGTCCTCCCGGCGGCCTACGCGTACCACGGGACGCTCGCGGCCAGCGCCGCGCAGGCCAAGTCAGCGGGGATCAAGGAAATCCCGCAGGTGGAGCGCGCCAATGAAGTGGGGGCGCTCGCCAAGCAGCTACGCGCCCGCCGCGATGCCCTGAACAAGGTCATCGACAAGGCCGAGGGGATGCACGAAAACCTGCTGCCCTGTGCGACCCTTCTCACCTCGGAAGGGGCCGATCGCACGGCCGACGTCCGCGCGGCGACCGATGCCTTGGAGCTCGTAATTGGCGACGATTACTGGCCGCTCCCGAAGTACCGCGAGATGCTCTTCCCGGTCTAAACGGGAAGAAGTGGACAAACGGAGAAATGGGCCCGGCGAGTCGCCGGGCCCATTTGCTTCTCATCCAGCACAGCCAAGCCTGCTTGTACTCCCAAACCATACTGCCGATAATGGGTACCTCATGGGTCGTTTGGCCCATGCCTTGCCATGTGGGGCGAGACTCATTGCACCTGCTTGACATCGATCACTCTCGCGATCCGTCCCATTGGAGGAGCTCTTGCGCCCAACACGCACTCGTCGCGTCGTACTCGCCGCGACCGCCTTGTTCCTGGCCGCCTGCGGCGGCGGCGACGGCGGCACGACCAACCCGCCCCCAGTTGGCGGCTTCACCGTCACCCTGTCGCAGAGCACGCTCAGCGTGGTGCAGGGCGGCACCACGACCCTTACCGCCAACATTGCGCGTACCGGGAGCTTCACCGGCACCGTGGATATCTCCACCGAGAACCTCCCGGCCGGCGTGACCGCGACCTTCGCCCCAGCCTCGATCACGAGTGCCACCACGTCGACCACGCTGACCGTCAGCGCAGCGACAAGTGTTGCAGCCGGATCCTACACTTTCACGATCCGCGGGAAGGCCACTGGGCTCAGCGACCAGACCGCCACCGTCGCAATGACCGTGACCGCGACGCCGACGATCGCCCTGACCCTCGCCCCGGGCGCGGGATCCGTCGTTCAGGGCGGGAGCACCGCCATCGCCACGACGCTCACTCGCACCAACTTCACCGGCGCCGTCACGCTGGCCGTCACGGGACAGCCGACGGGCGTCACGACCACCGTGACGCCGAACGGTGACGCGGGGACCATCACGGTCAACGTCGCCGCCAACGCCACCGTGGGCACCTCCACCCTGACCGTGACCGCCTCGGGCGCCGGCGTGGCCACCGCCACAGCGACCTACGCGCTGACCATCACGGCAGCGCCGACGGGAAGCTTCACGGTAGCCGTCGCCCCCGCGACGCTGTCGGTGCAGGCCGGGGCCAACGGGCAGGCGACCGTCACCCTCACCCGCACCAACTTCACCGGTGCCGTCGCACTCACCGTGACCGGCGCGCCCAACGGCGTGACTACGGCCCTCGGCCAGAGTACCCTGAACAACCCCGACACATCCACGCCGCTGACGCTCAGCGTGGGCGGGGCCGTGGCCTCGGGGAACTACCCGCTGACCATCACCGCCACGTCGGGCGCGACGACGCAGACCGCCACGCTGACGCTCACCGTCACGGCGGCCCCCGCCGGCACGATCGCCCTCGCCCTCTCGGCCACCAGCGCCACGGTGAACCAGGGCGCGTCGACGCAGTTCACGGTGAACATCACCCGAACCAACTTCACGGGTGACGTGACCGTCGCCCTCACCGGCGTCCCCACCGGGGTCACGCCGACAATCACCACCTCGCCAACGACCGGCAACGCGGTCACCGTGCAGCTGGCGGTGGGCGCGGCGACGACGCCGGGATCCTACGGCCTCACCGTGACCGGCTCCGGGACGGTAATCGCCAACGCCACGGCGCAATTCACGTTGAACGTTGCCGCGGCCCCTTCGATCGCGCTCAGCGTCACCCCGACCTCGGCAACGATCCAACAGGCAGGAAGCGGCACCTTCACGGTGAACATCGCGCGCAGCAACTTTGCGGGTGACGTGACGCTTGCCGTCACCGGTGCCCCAACGGGTGTCACGACGTCCATCGCCACGTCGCCCACAGCCGGAAACACGGCCACGGTGACCGTGAACGTCGCGGCCACCACCGCCCCCGGCGTCTACCCGCTCACAGTGACCGGGTCGGGCACGGGGATCGCCAACGCCACCGCCACCTACACCCTGACGGTCACGCAGGCCCCTGTCGGCAGCGGCAACGTCACGTGGACCTTCGGTTTCTGCAGCAACACCGACATCCCGATCTGGGTCGCCGCGCAGAATGGCACCGGTGCCTGGCAGCAGGTGATCGGAAGCAACAACTCGTACTCGTTCAACATCACGACCAGCGGCGGCATCGCCTATGTGACGCAGAACAGCGCGAGCAACTACGAGGTCAACTTCTTCTTCGGCTCGCTCACCGAGCTGCAGTCGCAGGGGACCACGATCTGCCCGACGGCCGCAACCAAGTCGGTCAACGGAACGGTGGCGAATTACGGCTCCAGCACGCAGGCTCAGGTCACGCTCGGCTCCGCCTTCCAGCAGATCACGGCGCCTGCCACGGCATTCACCCTCACTGGCGTCCCCAGCGGCACCGTGGATCTGGTGGCGGCGCGCCAAGGCTTCGATATCGCCAATCCACAGGCCGGCGCGGTGACGAACAAGCTCATCATCCGCCGCAACCTCAACCCGGCCGCCGGGTCGACGCTCCCGGTGTTGGACTTCGGCGCCGCCGAGGCGTTCGATCCCGTCAGCCGCACGGTGACGGTGAACGGGGCCGCGGCAGGCGAGCAGTTGTTTGCCAGCTCCACGTACTTCACCACCAACCAGGGCTTCGCGATCCTCGGGTCGGGGCTGCTCACCGGGAACACCGGGACGTTCGTCGGCGTGCCGACGGCCCAGCAGGTGGCGACCGATCTCCACATCCTCAACGCCTTCGCCACGAACACGAGCGGTGGCACCAGCACGTCCTCCCGCATCGCCACCACCGTCTTCAAGGATGCGGTCAACAAGACGCTGACGCTGGGCGCTGCGCTGTCCACGCCGACGTTCACGACGCTCGCCTCGGCGCCGTACCTCCGCACCCGGGTTCAGCTCGCCCGGCAGACGGACTACGACAAGTACTGGGTCCTTGGCTACGGCCAGACTGCGCGCTCGGTGAGCGTGCTATACAGCGCCGCGTACCTCGGCGCCAACCCCGTCGATTTCTCGTTCCCCGACTTCACGGGAGTGTCCGGGTGGCAGAACACCTGGGCGCCGGTGACCGGGACGCAAACCATCTGGAACGTCTCGGCCTCCGGATGGACGGTGGGTGCGGGGGGCTTCAGCAGCACCTGGGTCGAAGGTGCGGTGATCCTCACGGGAGCGCTCACGGGATCGTTCACACCGTAGCGCATGCGTGCGCGGCACATGCCGCGACTCCCGCCAGCCGCACAACGGCCGGCTCCCTTCGGGGGGCCGGCCGTTGTCGTTCCGGTCACGGGGTGGCCAGCACCTGCATCAGCCGCGTGTTACTGATGTTCGCCCCGCACAGCACCACGCCCACGCGCTCACCCCCCAGTCCGAGCGCTCCGCCAGCTGCAGCGCGCCGCTCCAGCGCTGCCAACGCCACCCCCGCCGACCCTTCGACGAGTTGGTGGTGGTCCTCGATGAAGCGCCGCATCGCCGACGCGATCTCGTCCTCGCCCACCAGCACCCACTCGTCCACCAGCGCTTGGCAGACAGGAAAGGTGATCGCCCCCTCCTCGATACCGCCCGCCGTACCATCCGATAGCGTCGGCAGCGACTTCCGTACGACGATGTGCCCGGCCGCCACGGACTCGGCCATGACCGGCGAGTTGGCCGGCAGGGCACCGATGACGCGCACGCCTGGCATCACCTGCTTGAGGTACGCGGCGATCCCCCCAATCAACCCGCCCCCCCCGACCGCAACGATGACGGCGTCGAGCGTCCCCACCTGGTCCGCCATTTCGACCCCGATCGTCCCCTGCCCGCACAGCACCTCGAGGTCGTTGTAGGGCGACACGTAGACCTGCCCCTCACGCTCAGCCGCCGCGCGCGCGTGCTCCTCCGTGTCGAGCCCGTCCACGCCGAAGAAGCGCACCTCGGCGCCGTACCGGCGGATCATCGCCACCTTCGTGGGCGAGGCCTGCTCCGGGACGTAGATGACCGCCGGGACCCCGGTCAGGCGACACCCCCAGGCCAGCCCTGCCCCATGGTTTCCCGATGACGCGGCAACGACCCCGCGCCCACGGACCTCCGGCGTTAGGCAGAGGACCTTGTGCAGCGCGCCGCGCGCCTTGAACGACCCGGTGTGTTGCAGGTGTTCGCTCTTGAGCCGCACCTCGCCGCGCAGCCGCTCCCCCAAGGGGAGACTGGGGTCGAAGTACGTCTCACGCACATGTGCGCGCAGCCGCTCGCGCGCGGCGAGAATGGCCGCGGGGAGGGACGCGAAGTCGATTTGAGCCGTCATCCGCGGGAATCTGGCGCTTGGCGCCACCTTTGCCACCCTCGAGTACGGCGGCTAGGGTTCAGCATGCTGCTTCGCGACCTCAGGCCGCGCGTACGTGCGCTCGTCGTCCCGTTGCTCGTGCTGATCGGCGCTCCAGCGCTCGCCGCGCAGGATTCGGTGCAGGCGAGCGCCTACGACAGCGCCCAGCGCGCCCTGCTGGCACCCATGCGCAACGCCATCGCCAGCGGGCGCCTGGGCGGCACGCGCTGGCCCGTCATCTCCGATGTCGTGCGCGACCTGCGCCAAGTGTATGACAGCGCGCAAGTCCCGCTGTGGCTGAAAGGCGCGCGTCCGACCGCCAACGCGCTCGTGGTCGTCCGTTATCTCGCGCTCGTCGAAGGGGTCGGGTTGAACAGCACCGACTACGACGCCGCACGCCTCGACTCGCTCGCTCACCTGCTCGCCGATGCGGTCGCAAAACCCGACGTCGCCGGACGATTCGAGGCGATGCTGAGCGTCGCCGCCACGCGGGTCCTTGCCACGCTGCAATGGGGACGCGTCAACCCGCGCGACGCGCACGAAAGCTTTCGCATCCCCCGCGATGACTTCAATCTCCCGGCGGCACTTCGAGCGATAGCCGGAGGAACCGACCCCATCGCCGTCTTCAATGACGCCGAACCACCACTCCTCCCCTACCGCCTGCTCAAGGGGCAGCTCGCGCGCTACCGCGAGATCGCGCGCGACAGCATCGGAACCGCGGCCCGCAAGCGCATGGCCACGCGCATCAGCAAGATGGAACTCTCCCTCGAGCGATGGCGCTGGCTCCCGCACTCGTTTCCCGGGCGGGTGATCATCGTCAACATCCCAGAGTTCCGGCTGTACGCCTTCGACCGCCTCACCCCTGATTCCACCGTCGAGTTCAGCATGGACGTCGTGGTGGGGCAGGCTTACGACCACAAGACACCCGTATTCACCAGGGACCTGAAGTACCTCGCTTTCTCTCCCTACTGGGAAGTGCCGCCGAGCATCGCCCGCAAGGAGATCAGGCCCAAAGCGGTGCGCGCTCCGTCATATCTTGCACGCAACCACTACGTCTTGCTGAAGAACGGGGTGGAAGTCCCCGCGACCGGCGCGAATATCTCGGCCATCGGTTCCACCGTACGCGTGCGCCAGCTCCCAGGGCCCGACAATGCGCTGGGGCGGGTGAAGTTCGTCTTCCCCAATCCGCACAACGTGTACATGCACGACACGCCGGTGCAGAGCGCCTTCGAGCGCGCCCGGCGCGATCTGAGCCACGGGTGCATCCGCCTCGCTCACCCCGTGGACCTCGCGAAATGGGTCCTGCGCGACCAGCCCGAGTGGACCCCGGAGCGGCTCGACGAGGCGATGTCGCGCACGACCCCGCTCGACGTTCCGCTGACGGAGCGCATCCCGGTCTACGTCCTGTACGGCACCGCCGTCGCCGACCGCGATGGAACGGTGCGCTTCATCGACGACCTCTACGGGCACGACCGTCGCCTGCTCGCACTGCTGGCGCGCGGTTATCCCTACCCGCGTTAGGCGCCGGGCCGGCATTCCGCCAGCCCCGGGCAGTCGGGTCGGGCGGTGCGCCTACTGCTTCAGCCCGCAGGTGTTGATGCCCAGCAGCGAGTACAGCGGACACGTCCCCATCAACCCCGTCAGGAGCGGCACCACGCCGATGTACCCCCACGCCCCACGCCCGGTGACCGCAACGCCGATGAGGAAGAGGCCGACGACGACGCGGAGCGTCCGGTCGAGGCTCCCTTCGTTGCGGGAGAAGAAGGATGTGGCCATGGTGCGCTCCGATGGTGAGAGATGGACAACAGCTGCGGCGAGAGCCCTACATCCCCTCAATCCTGCCCGCCCCGCAGAAAGTTTCGCACCCGTGAGGATTTCAGGGAAGAGCTCCCCACGCCGTCAGCAATCCCCTCACACGCCGTCCGCTCGTGCGCTCGTCTGCTAATACTTGAGGAGATACCGCTCCAGCTCCCACTGGTGCACCTGCGTGATGTACTCGCGCCATTCCTCGCGCTTGGCATGCAGGAAATGCTTGGCCACATGTTCGCCTAACGCCTCCAGGATCACGTCGTCCTTCTCCAGCTCGTCGCAGGCCTCGTTGAGGTCGCGCGGCAGGTCGTCGATGCGCAGCCGACGCTTCTCGCGGAACGACATCTCGAAGATGTTGGTGTCCACCGGCTCGCGGTAATCCGCCTTGGTCGTGATCCCGTCCAGCCCCGCCGCCAGCATTACCGCAAGCGCGAGGTAGGGGTTGGCCGACGGGTCTGGCATGCGCACCTCCACGCGCGTCCCGGTCCCGCGTCGCTCGGGGACCCGAATCAGCGGCGAGCGGTTCCGCATCGACCACGCCACGTTCACCGGCGCTTCGTACCCCGGCACGAGGCGCTTGTACGAGTTCACGAGCGGATTGGTAATCGGCGAGAAACCGCGTGCATGCTTCAGGAGCCCCCCGATGTAATGCAGCGCAACATCGCTCAGCTGCCACTTCGCGTCGGGCGCCAGAAAGGCGTTCTTCCCGCCGGAAAAGAGCGACTGGTGCGTGTGCATCCCGCTCCCGTTTTGTCCGAAGATCGGCTTGGGCATGAACGACGCGATGAGCCCGAATCGCTGCGCCACCACCTTCACCACGAAGCGGAAGGTCGCAATGTTGTCGGCCGTGGTGAGCGCGTCGGCATAGCGGAAATCAATCTCATGCTGCCCATGCGCCACCTCGTGGTGCGCCGCCTCCACCTCGAACCCCATCTGTTCCAGCGTGGAGACGATCGCCCGGCGCGCATCCTCGCCCAGATCGGCCGGCGCCATGTCGAAGTAGCTCCCCACGTCATGCGTCACCGTGGCCGGCGTCCCCTCCTGCCCCGGCTTGAACATGAAGAACTCCGCCTCCATCCCGGCGTTCATCGTGTAGCCCAGGTCTGCTGCGCGCGCAATCTGTCGTTTGAGTACGGCGCGCGGATCGCCGGCAAACGGCGTCCCGTCGGGGCGATGGATATCGCAGATGAGGCGCGCGACCCTCGAATCGGCATCGCCCCACGGGAAGACGAGGAAGGTTGCCAGGTCGGGCACCAGCAGCATGTCCGACTCCTCGATCCGCACGAATCCCTCGATCGAACTCCCGTCGAAGAGGATGTCGCCAGCCAGCGCCTTCTCGAACTGCGAGCGCGGGATCTCGACGTTCTTGTTGACCCCCAGGATATCGGTAAAGTGCAGCCGCAGGAATCGCACGTCGTGCGATGCCGCGAGCTTCAGGATGTCCTGCGCGGTGGCGCCAGCAAGGGGATTGGGCATGTCAGGATGTGCAGGAAGTGCGTGGTCAACGAGACCGAACGTTAGGGGTTGCCACCCGCTCCCTCAACATTGTCCGTCCCTGTGCACACGTTTCATCAAGACGTGATCGGCTCTCCCCTCCCCCCTCACCCCTCCCCTATCTTCCCCGCATGTCGAAAGCCTCCAACGCCGGTACGACCTGCCCGTCGTGCGGCACGCTCTCCCAAGGGAAGTTCTGCGCCGAATGCGGCGCCGCCCTCCTGGGAGTTTCCTGCCCCGCCTGCCAGACCCCCCTCACCCCGGGGGCGCGCTTCTGCCACGGTTGTGGCGCCCCGGTGGGCGCCGGCGCACCTCGCCCCGTGCGTAGCGCACCCCTCGCGCCGGTCGGCGCCCCCCCACGAAGCATCCTTCCGTGGGCTATCGGTGTCGTTGCCGTCCTCGCCGTTGTCATAGCGGTTGCCGTCCAGCAGCGCGACGCCTCTCCGATCCCGGGGATGGGGGCCAACGTTCCGCTCGATGGCAGCGGCGGCGCCCCATTCGCCAGCGCCGGCAGCGGTGGTGCCATGCGCGCCCCCGACATCTCGTCCATGTCCCCCCGCGAGCGCGCCGACCGGCTCTACGATCGCGTCATGCGGCTCGCCTCCGAGGGAAAGGGAGACAGCGCGTCGTTCTTCGCCACCATGGCCTCGCAGGCCTATGAGCTGCTCGGCCCCCTCGACGATGACCTGAAGTACGACCACGGCCGCATGGCCGAGATGGCCGGCGACCTGGCCACGGCACAGAAGGAATCCGACGCCATCCTTGCCAGCAACCCAGATCACCTCCTCGGTCTCATCCTCGGCGCCCGCGTGGCACAGCTCAAGAACGACAACGCGACCAGCGCGCGCCTGTTCAAGAAGCTCCTCGCTGTCGAGAAGACCGAGCAGGCCAAGAGCGTCGAGGAATACCAGCGCCACAAGGGCGATATCGACGCCGCCATCGAAGAGGCGAAGTCGATCAAGTAGCCGCCCGCGCGGCCGCGACCGCGGCACCGAGGCGGTGCGCCCACCGTTCGGGCGTGGCCGCGAAGCGGGTATCATTCCGCACGAGGGCGGGGTCGAGTTCGCCGAGGATTGAAACGGGGACCGCGCTCCCTCGTTTCATTGGTGGCGACGCCGCACGATCAGCCGCCACTGCGTAGTCACTCGTTCACTAGTTGGTGTCGCACGTGCCAACCTCCGCCAGGGTTCGTCCCCAGGTCCCATCGGGCTTGACCGCCGAGTTGCTGGCGGTGGCCCGCAAGCTGGCGGCGGTCGCGGAGCACAGTGACGAAGCGGCCTCCATCCTCTGCGAGAGTGTTGTCTCGCTCCTCGGCGCCGATGGGGCCCTGCTGTCGTCCCTCGATGAGGAAAGCTTCCGCGTCGACGCCGCGGCGGGGCTGCTGCGCCCCCTGGGGGCGCAGCGCACCAGGCTGACCGATTCCCTGGCCCTGCGAACGCTGCAGGAAGCCCGGGCCCTCGTCTTCAACGACATCACGCCGGACAGCGGCGCCAACCTCTCCCTCCTCAGGGAGATGAACGTCCGCCAAGTCGTCTCGGCCCCGCTCATTGCCGGTGGCGTCGCCTTCGGCGTCCTCCTCGCCGTCAACGCCAGGGAGGGTGTCTTTTCCGACGACGACGCCGCGCTCCTGCAGTTCATCGCCGAACTGGGATCGCCGGCGGTGCGCAACGCACGATTGCTCGAACGCGAACGACAGAGCGCGCGCGAGGCCCGCGCCCTGGGCGATATCGTTCGGCACCTCAATCAGTCCTTGGAGGTCGAGCGCGTCTTCACCCTCATCGCCGAGCACGCGGCCGACCTGCTGCAAGGGGCCGGGGCAACGGTCACCATGGTGGATGGCGACGCCCTGCGCATCGTGGGCGCCGCCGGTCACGCCATTGGGCGATTCAAGGGCGTCCTCCCGACCGAGGGGGTCTTCAGCGGCGAGGCGCTGCGACGGCGACGCTCGGTGCGCACCTCCGACCTGCGCCTCTTCCCCCGCTGGGAGACAGCGGACGACCTCTATCATGACGTGGCCCCGAATGCCGTAGCGGCCCCGCTCCTCGTGGGCGACCGCGCCATCGGCGCGGTCCTCGTCTACGGCAACCCCACCCGCGACTTCAACGCGCACGAGGAGGAACTCCTCGAAGCCCTGGCGTCGCACGCTGCCGTGGCCGTGGAGAACGCGCGCCTCTACCGCGCCGCTGCGCGCACGACGCGCCACGCCGAAATCCTCGCCGCCACGGGGCGAACCCTCGCCTCCGTCGTCTCGTCGGAAAGCGTCTTCGATGGCATCGAGCGAGTCGCCACCCAACTGTTGGGAGCCGACGGTTTCACGGTGTACTCCATCGACGTGACACGCCGCACCTCGGCGGTGCAGCACTCACGCGGCCTCGGCACCGAGCAGGTGGCGACCATCGCCCCATCGCTCTGGACCGGGCGCCCGGGGTGGGCGGTACAGAATGCCGAGAACGTTATCCTGCACGACCTCGGCACTCTGGGCGAAGATGACCTCTCGGAGCCGCTGCGCGGACTCCGCGCGGCCGGCGTGTCGTCCATCGCGTTCCTCCCGCTCGTGCTCGACGGGACGGTGCGCGGACTCCTCGTCATGCGATGGTACGCACCCCGGCGCCCCGACGAGGCCGAGCACGAGCTGCTGCGCGATTTCGCCACCCACGTAGCCCTCGCGCTGCGCAATGCCGGACTCCGGGATGACCTCGAGCGCCGGGCCAGCAGGCTCGCCGCGGTCGCTCAGGTGCAACAAGCCATCTCCCGGACCGAGCTCGGCGAGGTGTACGGCGAAGTGCACCGTGCGGCACTGTCCACCATCCCACGGATCTCGGTCTTCGCCCTCCTCCTCCCGAGCGCCGAGCGCACGCACTTCCTCCCGCAGCTCATCGTCGTCGATGGCGTGAGCACTAGCGCAAGTGCGCTCCCCACCGTCCCCGTCGGCAACTGCGGAGCGTCGCAGGTCCTGCGGGACGGCGGGACGCACACCAGCGACGCCCCGTCGCGCGCCTGGTCCGACTTCGTCGCAGGAAAATCGGGACGCGCACCCGTGCACGCCGAGATCGCCGTCCCCATCGTCCATGGCCAGGAAGTGCTCGGCGTCCTCGTCGTGCAGGGCGACGACCCGAGCGCCTTCGACGACCAGGACGCCGCCGTTCTCGCCATCATCGCCCGGCAGGCCGGCGCCGCGATCGATAACGCCCGTCTCTTCGAGGCCGAGCGCCAGGAGCGGGCAATCGCCGAAGCAGCCGCAACGATTGCGCACGCTGCCCTCGGGGCGGGGGCGGCCGACGAGATGGGCAACGAAATCCTCGCCGCCGTCGAAAGCGTCGTCCCGTCGGCCGGAAAGGCGCTGGGAGTGATGGGTGACGGCGGGGAGAGCATCACCTACGTCAGCGCCACCGGTGCACTCGAGCGACTGCGACGTCGAACCATCCCCGCCGCCGAAAGTGCGGCGCGAATGGTCGGGACACACCTCGAGGTTCTCACGCCGGACCAACGAGCACTCGCCGACGTGAGGGAGGGCGACGTCGTCCCGCTTGGAGCGCGGGTGGTCCCACTCATCGCCAAGGACCAGACGCTCGGCGTCCTCTGGAGCGTCCCGGTGGCAGGGACGCGCGAGCGACGCGGCGAGGTGGAATCGCTCGTCCGTATCGCCGCCCACGTCGCGTTGGCCGCCGACGTCCTGCTGCTGGGGGAGGAGGAGCGGAAGCGCCGGGAGCGGGAACGCATGCTCGCCACCGCGCTGGCCACGATGGACCAGCCCGTTTTCATTCTTGGGCTCGACCGGCGTATCTGGTACGCCAACGCCGCCGCGGTGCGTGAGTACGGGTACTCGGCCGAGGAACTCACC
>DAIESF010000266.1 GCA_027346425.1 Gemmatimonadota bacterium
GTGCTGCGCCGAGCGGGCGAAGCAGGCGTTCCACGTGCGCTGAAAGGCTTCGTAGTACTCGCCCGGCGCGGGGTGCGCGGCGGCGAGCGTCGCCTGCACACCGGCCACCCCATCTGGGTGGAGCGATCGCGACATCTCGTCGAGCGTCGCGCGCTCGGCAGTGAAGGCGTCGCGCACCTCGGCCAGGAGGTCGTCGAGGTCGCGCTCGTACCAGTGGCCGCGTCGCACGAGGAGATCGAGCATTTCCCGCCCGCAGGCGCGGGCCGGCGCTGCGTCACGTGGCAGTCCCGCCACCTCGGCGGCGAACGCCGCCACCGCGCCTAACGCCACGTCGCCCTCGCGGCGCAGCGCCTGGCGCAGGTCGTCGGGGATCTCCGGCACCGAACGCCAGGTGTCGAGCCCGGCGCCGAGGAGCGCGCGGGCCCCGTCGCACTCCTTGAGCGCCTTCTCCGCCCAGGTGGCCGGCACCGGCGCTTCCGCCACGATCGCCAGCGCCGAGGCGAGGAAGCGCGGGAGTTGCGTGAGTCGCGCGCGCACCATTCTCCCCCGCTGGTCGATCGGCGCGACGTCGCGGATCATGAGCGCGATGATGCTGAAGACCGCCTCGCCGATCACGAGCGACGGATTCCCGCGCTGGAAGTGCCGCCCAGCGAGTTCCGCGATCTGAAGCTCGAGGAACGAGTCGGCGAGCGCCCGGTCGATCGCATCCCAGTCGCGCCGGGCAATCGCGGCGTCGAGTGCGGTCCCCGTCGGTGCCGCCAGCTGCACGCGGGTGTCGCGCATCTCCGCGCGCAGCCGTTCCACCCCCGCCGCCGACCAGTCTGGAAGGCGATGATCGTGCGCGTGCATCCCGGTGAACGTCGCATTCACCGGCCGCGCGCGATAATACCCCTCGTAGAATCCCTCCAGCGCCGCCGAGATGGGCGCCTCGCGCGCAGCATCGGCGCGCGCCGCGTCGTCGCGCGCCCACCCCCCGTCGCCCGTGGCCCGTGGCTCGACTTCCATTCGACGTCGCCTAGCGAGGCAGCGGAAGTGTGACCCACCGCCGCTCGCGGAACGAGTGCTCGACCGCATTGATCACTTCCTGTACCCGTGCCCCGTCCATGAAGTCCCCCTCGTTGCGGTCGTCATCGGCCAGGAGCTCGCCGATGAACGACGCCGTCAGGTTGGCATAGAAGAGCGTGCGCCACGACTCGGCCTTGCTCCCACCGGAGGGATAGAACTCCGGCGGCACCGGGATCTCCTTGAACTCGACGTCGTTCGGCCTGGCCCCCTTCAGCGACTCGCAGATGCCGAACTCCTCCACCAGCCGGCAGATCAGCGCCCCCTCGCTCCCATAGATCCGAGCCTCGATGCCGGGATAGTTCCCCACCGTCACGAAGCTCGTCTGGATGCTGCCTAACGCCCCGTTGGCAAACTCACCAAGGAAGATGTCGCCATCATCGATGTTCATGCGCATCACACGACCGGTCGCGCGCACCATCCGCTCGGGGATGAAGTTGCGCATCGTCCCGACCACTTCCTTGTAGTCGGCCCCGATCGCCCACGCCCCGATGTCGATGATTGGCGCCCCATAGCCTTCCAGCGACGACACCTGCAACACCGATTGGTCGGCGTCGACGTCCACCTGCCGCAGCGGGTTCATCGGGTCGAGCCACTGCGAGTTCTGCTCGTAACCGTTGAAGATGAACGGCGTCCCGATGTAACCCGTATCGATCAGGTGTTTCATGTACCGCATCGCCGGCGCGTAGCGGAACGTGAAGCCGAGCTTGGTCTTCAGCTTCTTCAACCGGGCCAGCTCGGCCGCGCGGATCGTGTCGCGAAAATCAAACGCCACCGGCTTCTCGCACAGAACGTGCTTCCCCGCCTCGAGCGCGGCCCATGCCAACTCGAAGTGGGTCGCCGAGGGGGTGCAGACGTCGACCATGTCGACATCGTCGCGGGCCAACACCTCGCGATGGTCGGTGTAGGACGATGGAATCCCGAACTCGGCGGCCACTGCCTCGGCCAGGTGCCGCTGGGGGTCGCAAATGGCGACGACCTCGCAGAGTGGGTCGCGCTTGAATCCGGGAATGTGCGCCAGGCGCGCCCATGCGCCGGCGCCGAGGACCGCCACGCGAACGCGGCGCGCAGCTTCAGAGGTCGGTGCTCCCACGGTGCCGTCCTGCCCAAGGGGGACGTTCGCCCCGTCACGGGGTACGAACGGCGGCCAATGTACGTGGCGTCACCGAGCGGAGCCAGCGGCGCGTGGCGCGCTGATTGCAGCTACATTCCGCGGCCGCCACCGCCCTGACCCACCCACATGAGCCATACAGGTATCTCCCCTCGCCGAATTGCCCTCGGGACGCTCGCCCTCGTTGCTTCGTTCTCCCTCGAAGGGTGCCAGAGGGCGGAGCAGGGCACCTACAAGGACAGGCGGCGCGCGCAGATGCAGTCCGCGGTGGCGGCGGCGGCGCAGAATGTCCTGAAGTCCGGAACCGCCGGGGCGACGGCGCACGGTGACTCGGTGGAGTTCAGGACGGCCAACGGGTGGATCGTCAAGGGTTCCGATTTCCTCACCTTCTGGCCCTGCGGCAGGAGCGGCTACTTCTACATGAAGGCGCCTCCGGCGATCAGCGCCCGCATTGCGCAGGAGTACAAGTTCGCGAATCCTGTCCCGTACAGCGCGATGTTCGCTGAGCTCTCGCTCGCATTCGTCGACGACTCGATTCGCGTCGGAGAGCGGCGCTTCGATCGTTATGCAGAGGTCGCGAAATTCAAGTCGATCGAGCGGGCCGACGCCACTTGCGCCCCCCCTCGGCGGACCGTGCTCTCGACCGAGATGCAACGGCTCGATCGCTTCAAGGTGGACATCCTCACCCGCTAGACCGCGTCCTCCCCTCCGTCGGTCGTCCCCCGCCGAAGCGTGGCGAGGAGCTGGATGACGTGCGCGCGTTGGAGGTAGTACAGCCACCCGCCGTAGAGCGCCGCCCCCAGCGCGAGGAGGCCACGGGCGACCGATCCGCCGTGGTAGGGCTGGAAACCGCGAATCGCCTCGACAGTCGCCGCGCCGACGCCCCCCCATGCGAACAACCGCCGAAGGGCGGCGCCGAAGCTCGCGTCGTCACGCCCGCGGAATTCGGCGATCATGTATCCCAGAAGCGTGAAGGCCGCGAGCTGCTCCAAAAGACGCAGGATCTCCGTCTTGGTCCACGCCGCGGCCACCCCCGGAAAGCCCCACCCCACTCCCCACGGGCGAATGCCATCCAGCAGTGGCGTCAACGCCTGAAGGGCCAGATAGGCGCCGTAGGCCGGTGCCGCGGACATCAGGAGCGGAACCTCGAATCGCCGGGTGCCCAACGTCGCACGATGGGGGTGGACCCCTTGTCGCCAGGTCAACGCGCCCACCAGCGCCGTTCCCGCCAGCAGGACGAGCGGGCGAGAGGGGAGGGAGGGAAAGGCCCCCGCGAGGAACCAGAGCGATCCGGCCGCCGCGGTCATCCTGGGATCGAGCGAGCGTGCAGGGCCGAAATGGAATCGCTGCATCCCCCCAAGCAGGCTCGCCCCGAATACGCCGAGCAGGAGCGCCATCCCCGATCGCTCGAACTCACCCGCCGAAGCGAGCGCGTTGAGCCACAACAGGGGGACAAGGAGATAGACCAGTCCCATCAGCGGCAGCTCGAGCGAGAGGCGATCGACGAGTTCCCCGTCCACGCGAGTTTTCGGTGACAACCGGTCGAAGGTTGCCGCCCCCAGCCAGGCCCCCAGCGCGTTGGTGGTGACGTCGAGAACGGACGTGAAGCGCTCCTGCTCGAACAGCTGCGCCAACTCGATCCCCATGCTCAGGAGGGCACCCACCCACAGGACTGTGAGGGTGGTGTGGCGGTGTCCCTCACGCCGTGCGAGGCGAAACAGGAAGCCGAGCGGGAAGAAGAGGAGGACGTTCGCAATGACGTCGACTGCTCCGCCTGTGAACATCACCCGCCACCGCGGCGGCCAGCCGAACTGGAACGGGAGGAGGGTGATGATGAGCGTGACGCCCAGCATGTAGGCCAGGAGGGCGAACCCCAGTCGCGCCCCCGTTTCACGCGAGACGTCCACGCCCTCACGCAGGGTCGGAAGTGTGTGCGGTGCCGAGCCGAGGCGCGCGCGTATATCCTGATCCGACGAGCCAGCCGCCTTGGCTACGGGGAGGCGACACGGAGTGGCTCGGGGCATGCGGTTGTGAGGTATGGTCACGGCGTCGCTTGGTCGGGACCGGCGTGAGTATCGGCATCTTGGCGCGTCTATCCCCTGTGGCGCGGGCGGTGCCCGGATCGTGATGGCGACCTGGGAGCCGCTGACGGCTGTCGGGAATTGCGCAGTGACGGCATAAGTATCGTATTTTCAGCGGTTTACGAGGATTGCGAGGCGCAGGAATGGGAGCAGTGAGCGAGGGAACGCATCCACCAGTCGTCACCTTCTCCGGCGAGCCGGCGAAGGTGCGGCTGGCCGTCGCGCTGGCGACGGCGGCTTCGTTCCTGATGCTCTTCGCCGAGCCCATGGTCGGTACCGTACGCACCTGGTGGTCCGACCCTGAGGCGGGGCACGGGCTCCTGCTGGCGCCGCTGGCGCTCTGGCTGGCGTGGCAGCGCGGGGTCCACCGCGATGCGCGCTCGGAGCGCGGAGTCGGCCTCGCCCTCCTGATCCTCGCCGTCGTTCTCCGCTACGTCTCGGCGCTTGCCGCCGAGGCCTTCGTCGGGCGGGCGTCGATGTTCCTGGCGTTGGCCGCGTTGGTGGTGTGGGGGTGGGGGGTACGCCAGCTCTTGCACTGGTGGCTCCCTGTGTTGCTGCTGGCGCTCTCCGTTCCGCTGCCCGAGATCGTGCTGGGGGCGCTCGCACTCCCGTTGCAGTTCAAGGCGTCGCAGCTGGGGGCGGCGATGCTCTCCGCGCGCGGGATCCCGGTGCACCTCGACGGCAACGTGATCCGCCTTCCTGGCCACGACCTGTTCGTGACCGAGGCGTGCAGCGGGCTTCGGTCGCTGACCGCGCTCCTCAGCCTCGGGGTGTTGTTAGGCGGGCTGCTCCTCAAGACACCGATGGCGCGCATCGCGCTGGTGGCGCTGTCGATCCCGGTCGCGGTCGTCGTGAACGGGGTGCGGGTCTTCGTCACGGGGTTCCTCGTGATCTTCGTCGACCCGAAGCTCGCGGAGGGCTTCTCGCACATGACCGAGGGGTGGCTCCTCTTCCTGGTGGCGTTCGCCATTCTCGGCGCGATGACCTGGGGGGCGATGGCGCTTGAAGCGCGCTGGGTCACGCCTGGGCGCGGGTGCGACGCGGGGCAACCCATGGGGAGGGCGAGCGATGTGTGACTGGCGGTTGTACCTGCCGGCACTGGTCCTCGCCGTGGGTGGGCTGATGGTCGCTAGCGCGCAGCGACAGGTGGTGGTGCGCCTCGATCGTCCGCTGCGGGAGCTCCCTATCGCGTTCGCCGGCTTTTCGGTCGAGAACCGGGCCATCAGCGAGAACGAGCAGCAGGTGGCGGGGATGTCCGACTACGTCTACCGCATCTTCGACCAGCGCGACGATTCGACGCGTGCGTTCTCGGTGTACGTC
>DAIESF010000275.1 GCA_027346425.1 Gemmatimonadota bacterium
GCGCACGTCGCGCTGCCTCGCCATCAACTGTGCCAGGCCACGCAACGTCTCCGGGCGGCACAACCTGCGAATGTGAATCGCGAAGGCGCGCTTCACGTCGCTATCCGTCACGGAGGCTTCGCGGGCGATCAACGCCTGCATGATCCTGATGACCTCTCCCCACCGCCCGCCCCGTGCCAATTCTTCGGCGGCGCGTGACAACGCGTCGAGAACCCCCGGCGCCTGTTCGCGCGTCAGCGTGGCATCCAGGTGCCGCAATGACTCGTCAATCGCGTCACCGCTGCCGCGGGGGGCGAACGCGACGTCGGCAATCTGTCGTTGGTCGCTCCCGCGGTCCACTCCGTCCGCCGACGCATCTTCAGGGTGCTCAGCATTCTCACGCTGCTCAACATCCCGAGCAGGCCGCGACGCCGCGCGGCTCACCGCTGGGCCGCGTCCAGGGCGCGCTCCCTCCTCGACGTGATGCGATGGCGCCGACGAGTCGGCGTCGTGACGGTCCGCACCCGGGGTGCGAGCCGGCGCCAAGACCCCGGGGCGCGTCATCGCGATCGGGGCCGGCCGGCGCACGAAGCCGAACCGACCCAGCCGCGCCGTGATCGTCGTCAGCTGCAATTTCACGGCGCGGGCATCGAAGTTCACCCCTTCGTCTCCCACCACAGCGTCCGAGGCGAGGATCCGCGCCACGCCCAGCAGGTCGGCCGGCTTGACCCCTGCTTCGATATCGAGCGCGCCGACCGAGTGCCCCGCCATGCGCGCCGCGAGTTCGTGGAGCCACGGCACGTGGGCGGGAGCGACCGGGAGCGCCGCCGCATCGGCGATCGCCACGCTCAGCTCCGACCGCGCAATCACGTGATGCTGGGTCCGCCCCTCGACGACCGCCGCCCGCAACGCCTGCTTGTGCTCCTCCGTCGCCTTGGGACGGAAGACGAGGAGCCAGACGAGGCGAGCGACGTGATTGGTGAATGCGACCGGAGACGGCATGGGTGCGGACGGGAGCGGCGCGGAACGAGACCTCTATCGAAAAGAGGACGCTCGAAGGGCGGGCGGCGAAACGCATCGCCGGCTGGCCCGCCGAAGTCCCGTCCGGCTATCGTTCGCCTCACTCCTTCCACCCCATCCGCCCATGGCGCTCCACGCCTGGACGTCGGCGCGCTACGTCGTTCCGCTCCCCCCGGGCCACCGCTTCCCGATCGAGAAGTACGAGCGTCTCCGCCAGCGCGTCCTGGACGAGGGGCTGGTTCCCGCACCCAACCTCCACGAACCCGATCGCGTCGCTCGCGAGCTGTTGCTGCGGGTGCACACCGGCGACTACGTCGACCGTCTGGCGAGTGGAGCGCTCACCGACGCCGAGCTGCGCCGACTCGGCTTCCCATGGTCGAGCGCCCTCGTGGAACGCTCGTTCCGCGCCGTCGGCGGGACGTGCGAGGCGGTGGAGTGCGCCCTCGAGAATGGACTCGCGATCAATCTGGCCGGCGGAACACACCACGCCTTCCCGTCGCACGGCGAGGGTTTCTGCGTCTTCAACGACGTCGCCGTGGCCGTGCGTCACGCGCTCGCCACCACGCGCATCCAGCGCGCCGCCATCGTCGACCTCGACGTCCACCAGGGGAACGGGACCCACGCGATCTTCGCCGGCGACTCGCGCGTCTACACCTTCAGCATGCACGGACGCCGGAACTATCCCTTCCACAAGGTGGCGGGGACGCTCGACATCGAGCTCGACGACGGGATCGGGGATGAGGAATACGTCAACCTCCTGGCTGATGCGCTTCCACGCGTACTCGCCGAGTCGTCGCCCGATCTCGTCGTGTATCTCGCCGGGGCCGACCCGCACGAGGGCGATCGCCTGGGGCGGCTGGCGCTCACGCTCGACGGGCTTGCCCGTCGCGACCACATGGTGCTGCGCGCGGCGCGCGAAGTCGGGATCCCGGTCGCCATCACGATCGCCGGGGGATACGGCCGCGACATCGATACGACGGTCGAAGCGCACTGCCGCACGGTGCGGGTCGCCGCCACGATGGGGTAACCCGCATCGCCGGGCGCGGATGCCGCCAGCCGCGCGTGCAGCTGGCGGCACGTGACCGCCGCTACTGCTTCGACATGCCGAAGCCGGAAATGTGCACGTCGAGGTTGTGGTTCACGCGGATCCCGTAGATCCCGTCCGTCGACTCCAGCTTCCCGGGACCGATCACGGCCGAGCGGGGAAAGGTCTCCACGGCCGTCCCGTTGATGACGCACGAGACGTTGTTCGCGTCCACCTTCCACGCGATCTCGTTCGTCGCCTTTCCCGCTGCATCGGCCTTGTGGAGCGCGTCGCTCGCCTTGCGGTCGACGAGAGTATGAACCTCGCCGCCGAAGCGGTGCTTGATGGAGTACATCCCCGTCCCGAAGACGACGCAGTAGAGGTAGTTCTGGTCGTCGCTGTCGAGCTTCGTCCCGCCCATGAACACCCCGTACGCCTCGGGATGCGCCGGCGCCTTGGTCTGCGTGAACGTCGCCTTCACCGTATAGCTCCCCGAGGCCATGTTGGCCGGATTCCAGTACGTCGCCGGGGGACCCGCCGTCACGTGCAACGCGTCGCCCATCGCGAAGAACTTCGCGTCGGTGAGCTTCCGTCCCTGCTTTTCCGCCTGCGGGTCGAGTCGCCCCGTCCACCCCTTCACCTGCACGCCGCCATCTTGTACGAGCTTGTCCGGATCGCTCCCCTGCGCATGCGCGCCGGTCGGAGCCACGACTGCCAGGATGCATCCGAAGAGCATGAGTCGCCGCATGAATCCTCCTTGAAGGTCTCTACGCCGTGCGTCGGGCACCGTGAGAGCTTAGCGGTACACGTGCGCCAAGGCCAGCAACCCCAACCGCCCCCCCGTTCGCATCGCACCGGCTTCGCATCCGCTTAGTGCTTGCCTTCCCCCTCGCCCTCCCCCTCGCCTTCCCCGAGCGCACGCACGCCTTCCCTCCCTAACTTTCGGGCATGCCGCTCCCCATCCCCGCCCCGCGCGCCGAGGGCACGACGACCACGACCTCGGCTCCCCTCTACTGGTGCACGTACGGCAGCGCGTCGTCGTCGCCCCTCCTCGTCCTGCACGGCGGCCCGGGGGCACACCACGACTACCTCCTCCCGCAGATGCTGGCCCTCGCCGAGCATCACCAGCTCGTCTTCTACGACCAGCGCGGTGGTGGTCGCTCCAGGACCGACGACCCGACCCCCATCACCTGGCAGCTGCACGTCGAGGATCTGGGGCACGTGGTGCGCGAGCTGGGGCTCGAGCCGCTCACGATCGTCGGGTACTCCTGGGGTGGGATGCTCGCCCTCCTCTACGCGCTCGAGGCGAGGCAGCGCCCCGTCGATCTCGTCGCCCCCCACCGCCTGGTCCTCATCGATCCGGCCCCCCTCTCGCGCGCCCACCGCGACACCTTCGAAGCGGAGTTCGTGCGAAGGCAGTCGGGGCCCGAGATCGCCCAACTCCGCGAGGCGCTCGCCGCGTCCGGGCTCAAGGAACGCGACCCCGCCGCCTACCGGCAACGCCTCTTCGAGTTGGGAGTCGCGGGCTACTTCGCCGATCCGCGGAACGCCCGCGACCTCACCCCGTTCCGCGTCACCGGGCGGGTGCAGCAGTCAGTGTGGGAGAGCCTCGGCGATTTCGACCTGCTCCCCCTGCTCTCCTCGCTCGACCAGCCGACACTACTGGTACATGGCTGGGCCGACCCGATCCCCGCGGAATCGACCATCGCTGCCGCGCGTGCCATGCGCGGGCGTTGCGTCGTCCTAGAGGCAAGCGGCCACGTCCCATACGTGGAGCAACCCGACGCGTTGTTCAGCGCGATCGGGCAATTCCTCGAGGAGACCTCCGACGGCGCGGGGTAAGGGCGATGACGATGACCAACCAGATCGAGCAGCTGCACGTCACGACCGTCGACATCGAGGGACGACGCTTCAACGTCTCCATCGCGGTCGAGTTCGACGGGGTGGAACAGGTGGGCCACCTCTGGTTCGCCGACGAGGAGTGGGAGGACGAGGAGTTCCGCGATCACGGCGCCATCCCCGGGCAGACGCCCGAGGAGGTGCTGAGCCACGCGCGCCAACTCTCCCAGGCGGAGTTGGCGCTGCGCTTCCAGCGTGCGCAAGCCGACATGCGCCGCTTCCACGGACTCCGTCGCATCACCGAGGATGTCCTCACCAGCATTCGCTACCTCAACAAGGTCGCAACCTCGATGCGGGCGGGGCTCCTCGACGTCGAGGAGGCAGCGGCCGAGATCGACGACACCGAGCGGCGCCTGCACGAGATGATCGGGCAGCTGCGCCACTGCGCGGGGGTCGCGAGCTAGCAGTCGGCGCCGGGACCACTCCCGGCGCCTCACCGGAGGGGGCCGTGGTGGGGGCGGAGGCGTATATTCCGCCCATGCTCTCTCCGCGCGCCGCCGCCCACGTGCTGGCCGAGATCGCCACGCTACTCGAGCTGCGAGGCGAGTCGCGGGTCACCTCGCATGCCTTCGAGACTGCGTCGCGCGCGCTGCACGTCCTCGCCGTGGACGACGTCACGCCACTCCTGCGCGACGGCGACCTGGAGGCGCTAGGGGGGATCGGCCCCGCAGCCCTCGACGTCCTGCGCGACGTCGTCGACTCGGGCGACTCGCAATACCTCGAGCAACTGCGCGAGAACACCCCCGAGGGGCTGATGGAGATGCTTCGCGTCCCCGGCCTCGGCACCGCGAAGATTCATCGCATCCACGAAGGGCTTGGGATCGAGACGCTTCATGAGCTGGAGCAGGCTGCCCGCGACGGTCGCCTGGCGGCGCTGCCGCGCTTTGGGGCGCGGACGGCCGAGAAGGTGCTGCGCGGGATCGCCACCCTGCGCGAGAGTGGGGCCCGGGTGCTCTATCCGCACGCGGCGCTCGACGGCGAGCGCCTCCTGGAGCTGGTGCGCGCGCACCCGGATGTCGCGCGTGCGGAAGTGGCGGGCTCGCTCCGGCGTCGCGGCGAGACCATCGGCGACATCGACATCGTCGCCGCCACGCGCGGGGCGCCGTCGCTTGTCGCCGCCGCCATCGCCCACGGACGCGGCGTGCGCGAGGTGATCGGCGGCGGCGGGCCGGCGCTGACGATTCGGTACGAGGACGGGACGCGCCTTGACCTGCGGTGCGTGAGCGAGGAACGCTTCGCCCTGGCGCTCTGGTGGGCCACCGGGAGCGCGATGCATTGTGCGCAAGTGGTTGCCGCGGCCGCCGCGCGGGGGATCACCATCGCCACCGACGGCGTTCGCGGCGCGGACGGTCGGACGATCCCGATCGCCGACGAAAGGGCGCTGTACGCCGCAGCCGGGCTCGTCCCGATCGCCCCCGAGCTGCGCGAGTCGTTAGGCGAGGTGGAAGCAGCAGGGCGAGGGACGCTCCCCACCCTCCTCGTCGCCGACGACATACGCGGCGTGCTGCACTGCCACTCGCACTACTCGGATGGCGCCGGGACGATCGGCGAACTCGCCGAATCGGCGCGCGCACGCGGGTGGGAGTATCTGGGGATCAGTGATCACTCGCAGTCGGCGTTCTACGCCGGCGGACTCGGGCGCGACGCCATCCTCCGGCAGCACGACGAGATAGACGCGGTCAATGCGACCATGCCGGGCTTTCTCGTCCTCAAGGGGATCGAGGCCGACATCCTCCCCTGCGGGCGCGTGGACTACGATCACGCGCTCCTCGATCGCTTCGACTATGTGATCGCCTCGGTGCACTCACGCCTCGGAATGAACGAGACGCAGATGACCGAGCGCGTCCTCAAGGCGATGGACGACCCGCATGTGACCATCGTCGGGCACCCGACCGGGCGTCTCCTGCTGACGCGCGAAGCCTACGCCATCAACGTCCCGGCGCTGCTGGAGCGGGCTGGCGAGGCGGGGGTGGCCATCGAGCTCAACGCCGACCCGCACCGCCTCGACCTCGATTGGCGCCACCTGCGACAGGCGCACGCGCGGGGGGCGCTGATCGAGATCGGCCCCGACGCGCACTCGGTGTCGGGACTCGACCATGTGGCGCTGGGCGTCGGCATCGCGCGCAAGGGGTGGCTCTCGCGCAGCGACGTACTCAACGCCCGCGACGCGGCCGGAGTACTCGCCTTCGCCACCGCCAGGCGCAATGCCACGGGGCGCGCGCCCCATCCGGTGGGTGCTACCCGTTAGGCGCTCGCACGCGCACCAGCTATCACCAGCGACCCGTGAACGCGATGGCGGCAAGAAAGCAGCCGGCGAAGCAACTGTCGGCGAAGACGAAGGCGACGTCCAGGGGGACGACGAAGGCGGGGACGAAGACCAAGGCGGGGACAAAGACGAAGGTGCCAAGGAAGCAAGCCGCGAGGTCCAGCACGGCGCCCGTCGGCAAGCGCCGCGCCAGCGCCCTCCGCAACGCCTCGCCGAAGGCGGCCGACGCGATCTATCGCGAACTGCTCGCGCTCTATCCCGACGCACACTGCGAACTGGA
>DAIESF010000282.1 GCA_027346425.1 Gemmatimonadota bacterium
CTTGCCGTCGATGAGGACGACGACCTTGTCGCTGCCGCGGAGCAGTACCTTGCCATCCTGGCCGACTGTCACGCCCGGCACGGCGCTCATGGCCTGGAGGACGGAACCGCCCGACTGGCTGATGTTGTCGGCGACGGTGAAGCTCTTGCGGTCCATCGCCGCGGAGACGGCATCGGCACTCCCCGTGACGACGACGCCGGTCAGCGTCTGCGACGACCTGGTCATCGCGATGGTGCCGAGGTCGAGGAAGGGACTCAGTTCACCGATCAGGACGCGTTGTCGGAGGGGTTGGTAGCCGATCGACCGGGCCACCAGGACGTATACCCCTTTCTTGAGCGCCCCGAAGGTGAAGGCGCCCGCCTGGTCGGTCAGCCCTCCGGCGACGAAGGCGCTGTCCTTCTCCGCCACGAGCTGAAGCGAGAGGTAAGGGAGCGGCGCTTTCGACTCGGCGTCCTGGAGTCTGCCGGAGAGGGTGACGCCCGACGGGGTCTGGGCGGCAACGGAGAGCGGGAGGCAAAGCGAGCAGAGAAGCGAACGAAGGACGCGGAGTAGCACGGTACGGGGAAGGATGAGGCTCGAGGCTTGTATGGAGGACACATGTGTGAGGTCCGTTTGGGCGCATCGCGGTGCGCACGCAAGTTCGCGGGGCGCCGCATGGGCGACAAGCGGGTGAAAGATGGGCGGTCACCGGGATGCCGGATGGCGAGCGCGAGTTGTTGTACGACGAAGTTGAACGCCCCTTCACACGTGGAGCACGAGGCGGCGACTTTGACGACAGTGGAGTGGTTGGGGGAATTCGGGGCAACCCAAGGCCACGAGGTTCGCAATGGTCCCCAGATCTTGGCGCTCGCTTCTCCTGCTTGCACTGGTCTGTGGCTCGCATTTTCCCATGGAGGCATCTGTCCGAGCGCGCGGCGCCGACACGCCTTTCGCAAGTGATGATCGCCGTGGCCGTGACAACAAATGATGCGTGCGCACAGGGTGCTTGTGCCAGCCCGTGCGAATGCGAGGCTGAGCTGTTCATCTCGTGCAACGGTCTGCAGGAGCGAAAGTGCCGATGGATACGATCGCCACCTACGCCGAGACCGAGTACTTCTTCTCGCGCCGATCACCCACCTTCCTCGACGTCCCCCTCGGGCGCGCGACACGGGTGGCCGTGCGGTTGCAGGAAGTCGTCGTGGCGAGCACCGACAGCACCACGATGCACGTGCTCTCGTTGAACGGCGCGCCGGTTGCCCAGTGGCCCCTGGGGCTCACGCGGCGTCACGCGAGCCTGGACGATCAACGGCGGGCGTTCGAGGAGCGGTTGGAGGCGCTGCAACTCCTTCGTACGCGGCGCATGCTGCGTCTCCTGCTCGAGGAACTGCCACGTGTCGATCAGTTCCCCTACTTCGAGACCCTGGTGACGTGGATGTCGCCATCGGGTTCGCCGCAGTCGATGTCGGCGGCGGTGTGGGGCGTTGGGTCTTTAGGCATGGACTCTCCAGAGAACGAGGTTGGACGGGCGTCGTGCCCGCGACCGGAGAGTGCCACGGAACTTCTACACACCCCATGCCTGAGATGACGCATTGTCTGCTCGCGTGTTCGCGGCGTGGCGCCGGATTGCCCACGCGTACGGACTGCTTGTCCAAGCGTACGGCGCGGCGGTTCGCCCGTGCGCGCAGCGCAAGGCGATGCCAGGTTGTTCGCATGGGTCCGCTCTCGGACGTGCTGCGGGCCGTGCGGCTCGACGGCGCTTTCTTCTACCTCGAGGAAGCGGTGCACCCGTGGTCGGTACATTCCGAGCCCGCGGTGGAACTCACGCCGAGGGTGCTCCCCGGTGCCGAGCATCTCATCACGTCTCACATCGTGACCGAGGGGAGTTGCTGGGGAGGGGTGCGTGGGGAGCGCGACGGGCGATTCACCAGCGGCGTGGCGAAGGCGGCGGCGCACCGCTACCCTACACACCGGCACGAGCGCGTTGGCCACAGAGCACCGGAGCCTTAAGGCATGACACCCGATACCGCCGACCACGTCGTCGTTCGTTCTGCGATCCGCGCCGACCTCCCGCGCCTTGGCCGCTTTGGCGCGAGCCTGGTGGACGAGCACCATGGCTTCGACCAGCGGCGCTTCATCCCCACGCGCGAACGGACACCGGCCGACTACGCGGCCTTTCTCATCCGACAGATCGACGACCCGAAGGCGATCGTCCTCGTCGCCGACGACCACGGCGACGTGATCGGCTATGTGTACGCCACGGACGAAGGGTACGACTACATGGCGCTGCGCGGACCGGCCGGGGTGCTGCAGGACATCTTCGTCGCCCCCGAATTCCGGCGGCACGGCGTGGGGGAGAAGCTCCTGGCGGCCGCCATCGGGGAGCTCAAGTCGCGCGGCGTCTCGCAGGTCGTCCTGTCCACCGCGGAACAGAATGCGGAGGCGCAGCGGCTGTTCGCGCGCGCGGGGTTCCGGCGCACGATGGTGGAGATGACACGGGAGATCTGATGCGCCGGTCCTAACGACCCGCGCGCCCGCCCTTCCATCGCGCGGCGACGTCGCCCAGCGCCCCCCGCGCATACTCCCACGCCTCCCGCTCCAGCTTCCTCCCGATCTCCGCGTTCGCCCCAAACAACCCGAAGCTCCCCAGGGGCGGGGTGAGGATGCACACGTTGTCCCGCTCCGCCAGCCGCTCCATCGCGGCCTGCTGATGAAAGCTTGGGATGGCCATGGCGTGGTAGAGGATCTCCACCACGCCGGGCGGGCGCGGATGCTTCCGCCCGATCAACCGCCGCCCCAGCACGCGCCACCCGCTGAGCACCGCGCCGTAGCGCATCGACCGCTCGAACGCCGGTGCCCCGGGCTTGGACGAGATCTCCAGGTTGCTTCCGATGACGAGCCCCGACGCGACCTCGTCGCCGAAGACGTCCATCGGGAGGTAGTTGAGGATCGCCCCGTCCACGAGGAGGTCGTCGTCGTGCCAGACGGGGGGCCAGAGCAGGGGGAGGGAGCCGCTGGCCCGCAGGAGCTTCCAGATGGGGCCGCGCGTGAGGAGGACGAGGCGGTGGCGGCGGATGTCGACGGCGGTGACGATGGTGGGGATGAGCTGGTCCTCGAGCTGCCGATTGCCGTACACCGACTTGAGCGCCTCGCCGGCCTGCGCCCCGCTGGTGAGGGCGGTAATGGGAGGCTGGAACTGGCGCAGCGTCGGGATCCCCTTGCTGATGATCGACAGCGCGTGCGCCAGGGCCACGTCGTACGGGAAGCCCATCGCCACGAGCGCCGCAACGCCGGCCCCGGAGCTGCTCCCGCTCATGATGTCGATGGGGAGCCCGTGCTCGATCATTGCCCGCACGGCGCCGAAATGGGCGGGGGCCCGCGACGCGGCCCCGCTGAGCGCGAGCGCGACGGCGCGCCCCGTTAGGCGCCGGGCAAGGCGGGCGAGATCTTCGCGGGAGCCGGCGCGCACGTGATGGTGCTTGTGCTCCCGCCGCTCGGCGAGCCAGGCGGCGGTCCCGGTCGCTTCGGTGATTCCCGCCGGCTGCAAGAGGATGAGGTGGCGCTCACCCGCGAACGAGGGCGCAGCATCGCCGCCTCCCGTGGCGTGGGCCCCGGTTGCGCCCGGCATACCGCCGAAGATCGCGACCTCCACTGGGCGTGGCGCCGGAGCGTCGGTGGCGTCGGCGACGAAGAGCACGGCATCGCCCTGTCGCATGGCGCGTCGCATCCACGAATCGAACTCGGCGCCACACACCAGCACGACGGTCTCGTGCTGCTCCTCCAGCCGATTGAGCCAGGCGATGATCTCGGCGTCACCCACGTCGCCGCGCCGCGTCGTCGAGGCGCTGGCGCCGAGCGCCGAGTCCAGGCGCTCGGTGTCGACGATCGTGGTGTCGGACCCTTCGCCCTGCATCATCGCCGCCAGGTCACTGACGAAGCGACGCACGCGCTCGGGAGGAGCGAGCGGAATCACCGCGATCGTGCGTCCCTTGTGGACGCCGGGGTCGGACTCCCCGAACGATCGTGAGGTGGATTCGCGCGCGACCACGCGGGCCATCACGCGGGCGAAGCCGACGGAACGCTCCATCAGTGAGGTCACGACGTCGCGGTCGAGCCGCGCCACGGTGCTGTCACGCGGGGCGCGCACCGACTCGGTGTGCGGCGTCCCGGCGAGGACGGCAGCCTCGCCCACCACCGAGCCGGGACCGAGCGAGGCCAGGTGTCGCTGTGAGCCGTTTGCCTCTCGGAGCACTTCCAGCTTTCCCGCGCGCAGCAGCCAGAGGGCGTCGGCCACGTGTCCCTGCTGCACGAGAAGGCTCCCGCCGTCGACGCGCTCCCAGTGGAGGTGGCGCTGCACCCACACGAGCTCCGACGGCGCCAGCTCGGCGAAGACCTCGAAGTGGCGCAACGCCTCGTGCTCCCGCGCTTCCTGTCGCAGTTCCGTCAGGAGCAACTCGAGGCGCGTGGCCGACAGCTCGGCGAGGTGATGGGCGCGCCTGATGTGGGCAGGGGCGCGCATGCGCCGGGTCGATTCCGACGTGGACTGCGCGCCGCCCGCCACGTACGCCACCTCGGTGTGCCGCCGCGGCGAGCCATCGCAGGCGACGTTGCGGGCGGGCGAGGGGTCGGCGCTGCTGAGGATGGGCTGGACGAGGAGGACGCGGTCGGCGTGCGCGGTGACGGCGGCGCCGCGCTGGCCGGCGTCGGCGCCGATGATGTAGACCAGCACCTTGTGCCCCGCCTCGTGCGAGGCGAGTTCGTCGGCGATGGCGATGGCGGGATCGGCAGGCGTCGCGGACATGCGCTCGGCGTGCGCGCCACCGAGCCGCGCCACCGCCTGTTCGAGCAGCTCGGCGACCGCGGCCTCGCGCTCGGCGTCGAGCCCTTCGAGCACGCAGGCGATGACGAGCGGATCGGGGGGGAGGGTCGACACCCCCGAGTCTTGCACCTGCGCCAGCTGGCTGAGCCGCAGGGCGGCCGTTCCCGCGGTCGTCGACGGGATCCCCTCACCAAGCTCCCAAAGCGCCCGCGCCGGGAGGCGTCCCACGCGCGCGTGCCGCACCGCGGTGATGGTGCTGGCGGACGGCGCCTCGAGGAGCGACGTCGCAAGGGAGAGGATCGCGCCGGGAGGGGCCCAGCGCGGCGGTTCACCGGGCGTTTCCACTTCGAGTACTCCGCACTCCACGAGCAAGGTGTCGCGCACCACCTCGCCAGCGGCCTGCAGAATTGTCCCCGGCGCTACCGTCTCAAACGCCACCTGGCCGCGCAGCCGATCCCAGTTCGCGTCGGGTCCGAGCACCGGCTGCAACGTTTGTCGAAGGCGTTCCAGCACCTGCGGTCTCCTTGGGATGAGGCGTGGCGACGATTGCTGGCGCGCGGCGTCCGATGGAGCTGGGTCGGACGAAGGCGCGACGCGGACGCGGGGGCCAGCGTGGCGACGGAATCAACCTCGACGAGCGGTCGGGCGCCACAGTGGGCGAGGAGATAGCAGGAACTTCACGGCGGCCCTAAGTTGGCATCACCTCATAAACCCTTCGCCAACCCCGCCCGTCCATGCGCCGCGTCCTTCGTGCTGTCGCCCTCGCCGCCGTTGCCGCTCTCGCGTCCGTGAGCGCCGCTGCCCAGGAGACCCGCCTCCTTCGGCAGCCGACCATCAGCGCCACCGACATCGCCTTCACCTACGGCGCCGACCTCTGGATCGTCTCGCGCACCGGGGGCGTGGCCCGCCGCCTGACGAGTACCGCGGCGGTGGAGAGCGACCCGCACTTCAGCCCCGACGGGCGCTGGATCGCCTTCACGTCCAATCGCTATGGGAACCCGGACGTCTACGTGATGAGCACGACCGGGGGCGACCCGGTGCGCCTCACGTGGTACCCGGCCCCGTCGTTCGCGCGTGGCTGGACCCCGGACGGCTCGCGTGTCCTCTACGCCTCTTCGCGCGAGACGGCGCCGAGCGACTACGAGCGCTTCTGGACTGTCGCCCCCACCGGGGGACCGTCGACGATGCTCCCGGTACCCTTCGGGCACGACGCGTCGTACGAGGCCAGCGGGAGGCGGCTGGTGATCGACCGGGTGAGCCGCTGGGACGTGGAGTGGCGCGGTTACCGCGGCGGGCAGAACACCGCACTCACGATCCTCGACACGGAAAACCTCTCCGAGGTCCGCCTCCCTAACGAGCGGACCTTCGACACGCATCCGGTCTGGCTGGGCGGCACCATCTACTTCCTCTCCGATCGCGACAACGCCACCAACGTCTGGTCGTATGCCGTCGACGCGCGGCAACTGGCACAGGTCACCCACTTCAAGGACGCCGACGTGAAGTGGCTGTCGGCGGGGGCTGGGCAGCTCGTGCTGGAGCAGGACGGCTACCTCCACACGCTCGACCCCGCCAGCGGCAAGGTGACCCGCCTGTCCATCACGGTTCGCGGTGACTTTGCCTGGGCGGAGCCGCGCTGGGAGAACGTCTCCAAGCGCATTGCGGCGGCCTCGTTAGGGCCGAGCGGGCAGCGGGCGCTGTTCGAGGCGCGGGGGGAGATCTTCACCGTTCCGGTGGAGAAGGGAGATTCGCGCAACATCACCGCCAGCTCGGGGGCGGCCGATCGCGCCCCTGTCTGGTCCCCCGACGGGAAGCAGGTCGCGTGGTTCTCCGATAGCGGCGACGGGTATCGCCTGATGATCGGCGCGCAGGATGGTCGGACGCAACCACGCGCCCTCTCCATCGGCGAATCGAAGATGGCGTGGGAGCCTACCTGGTCGCCCGACGGCTCGCGCATCGCCTTCGTCGATGATGACGTGCGCATCCGCGTCATCGAGGTGGCCAGCGGGCGCATCATCACCGCCGATGTCGACGGGAGCAACGTGGGCCGCGGCGGGATGGGGCTCACCTGGTCGCCCGACTCCAAGTGGCTCGCCTATGCCAAGTACTTCCCCAACAACTTCCATCGCATCGTCGTCTGGTCGGTGGAGCGCGGCACATCGACCCCGCTCACCGATGCGCTGGCCGATGCGGTGATGCCGGCGTGGGACCGCAATGGACGGCACCTCTACTTCCTCGCCAGCACCGACCTCGCACTCGGCTCCGGGTGGGCGAACACCAGTTCCATTGCGGCAAATCCCACTTACGGCGCCTACCTCGCGGTCCTGCGCGCCAACGATTCAACGCCCTTCATCCCCAGGAGCGACGAGGAGGCGGCGCCGCCCCCGGCCAAGCCCGACACGTCGGCGGTCGTCGTGCGCGTCGACGCCGACGGTATCGACCGACGCATCGTCGCGCTTCCGCTTCCGGTGCGTAGGTATCGCCTGGTGGTCGCCGGCCCCAAGGGGTCGGTCTTCATCGGGGAGCAGGTGGATGGGCAGCCCGGGTACGTGCTGACGAAGTTCACCTCGGCCGACCAGAAGAGCGACGTCTTTGTGCGCGGGGTCTCGCGAGTCACGGTCTCGCTCGACGGGAAGAAGATGCTGTATCGGTTGGGCGAGGCCTGGCACGTGGTGGGGACCGACGCGCCACCGCAGGCAGGGAAGGGGGCAATCGCCGTCGACCTGCGGATGAACCTCGACCGGCGTGCCGAGTGGCGACAGCTCTTCGACGAGACCTGGCACTACGAGCGCGACTTCTTCTATGACCCGGGGATGCACGGCAACGACTGGAACGCCGTGCGCCGGCGCTACCGCCCGCTGGTCGAGTTCGTCCGTCATCGCGACGACCTCAATTACATCCTTGACCAGGTGAACGGCGAACTGTCGGTGGGGCACAGCTTCGTGTTCGGCGGCGACATGCCCGCGGTGGACACGTCGCGGGTCGGCTTGTTAGGCGCGAATCTTGTGCTTGACAACGGGCGCTGGCGCATCGGGCGCGTGCTCACGTACGAGAGCTGGAACCCGGATCTCAAGGCGCCGCTCGACCGTCCTGGGCTGTCGGTGCGCACGGGCGACTACCTGCTGTCGGTCAACGGACAGGAGTTGACGGCGGCCGACGATCCGTATCGACTGCTAGACGGGACCGCCGACCGCCAGACCGTGATTCAGATCAGCAGCCGCCCCACGCTCGACGGGGCGCGGACCGAGACGGTGACCCCGATCCGCAGCGAGGATGCGCTCCGGCGCCGGGTGTGGGTGGAAGACAACCGTCGCAAGGTGGACGAACTCTCCGGCGGAAAGCTGGCGTACGTGTGGGTGCCTAACACCGGCGGCGACGGCTATCGCTCGTTCAATCGGTACTACTTCGCGCAGCAGGACAAGCAGGGGGCGGTGATCGACGAGCGCTTCAACGGTGGGGGCAACCTCGACGACTACATGGTGGACTACATGTCGCGCTCGCTCCGCGCCGCCATCACCAACGAGGTGCCGGGCGGGGCGCCGTTCCAGTTGCCGCAGGGAGTGCTCGGCCCGAAGGTCCTGCTCATCAACGAGCTGGCGGGATCGGGGGGTGACTACTTCCCGTGGGCGTTCCGCCAGCAGAAGGTGGGCCCGCTCATCGGGATGCGCACGTGGGGTGGGCTCGTCAAGTCGTCGGTGCACTACCCACTGGTCGACGGCGGCGGCGTGACTGCGCCCGACAACGCGGTCTTCGATCCGATCAACAACAAGTGGATCGCCGAGAACGAGGGGGTCCCGCCGGATGTCGAGGTGCTCGTCGACGCGAAGTCGGTGGCGGCGGGGCGTGATCCGCAGCTCGAGCGCGCGGTACAGGAGGCGTTGCGCCTGGTCGGTGCGGCGCCGCGCCGGACCATCACGCCGCCCCCGTTCTCGCGGCCGTCCAAGCGGCCGTGAGCCGTCCGCCCGCCTACTCGGTGCGCAACGCCGTCATCGGATCGACTCGCGACGCCCGCCACGCCGGCAGCAGGGTGGACACGAGTGCCACGCCCCCTAACCCCAGAGACACCAGGGCGATGGTGAGGGGATCGCGAGGCGAGATCCCGTAGACGAGCGGGCGCAACGCGCTTCCCAGGAGCCACGCCCCCCCCACCCCGATCGCGATCCCCGTCGCGGCCAGCACTCCGCCCTGTCGCAGGAAGTGGCGGAGGATCTGCTGGCGCGTGGCGCCTAACGCCGACCGCACCCCGATCTCCCGGATCCGTTCCCCCACCATCCCCGAGAGCACCCCATAGATCCCCACCGCCGCAAGGACGAGCGCCGAGAGGGCAAAGACCTGGAACAGGCGCTCGGCGAAGCGGCGCTGCGCGGCAGCCCGATCGACCAGCGCCGACAACGTGCTCACCTCGGCGATCGGAACTCCGTTGTTCACGGCGTGCACCGCGTCACGCAGCGAGCGGATGAGCGCGCCGGGTTCGACCGCGGAATGCACGACCAGCCGCACGTACGAGTCGGCGAAGAGATTCTGGTCCATGGGGAGGTACAGCTGGCCGGCGACGTCGGCATCGAGCGTCGGGTGCTTCACGTCGCCCACCACGCCGACGATCGTGCGGAGCGGAGAATCTGATGGGCCAATCCGCAGCCGCGCGCCTAACGGGCTCTGGTCGCCGAAACGCCGGCGGGCCAGCTGCTCGTTGATCACGACTACCGGGTCGGACCCTGCCTTGTCGCCGTCGGTGAGGAAGCGGCCGCTGACGAGCCTGAGCCCCATGGCGGACGCATAGTCGGCCGTGACGGCGAAGCGAAAGACGTCGCCGTCCGAGGCGCGACCATCGGCGGCCGGCACTTCCCAGTGCGCGCCCCACGAGTCGAAATCATCCGAGAGTGGGAGCTGCGACGTCAGGGCGGCCGAGGTGACACCGGGAACGGCGCGCGCCGCATCGTGCAACGCGCGCCACGTCTCGCGAACCATCTCCTCCGATTGGAAGCGCTCTCCGGTGGCGCTGAGCGCCAGTTCGATGCGGTCGTCGGTGGCGAACCCGACGTCCACCGCGAGCAGGCGCTGGACGCTCTGCACCAGTATGCCGGCGCCGCACAACAGCAGGAGCGCCAGCGACAGCTCGGCGACGACCAGCGTGCGGCGTACGGCATCGTGTGCGCCACGCGCCACGGTGCGCGACGTCGTCGCCAACCGGGCACGAAGGGCGCGGGCGTTCATGAAGGCGCCCGGGAGGAGGCCGCTGACCATGCCTAACGCCACGGCCAGGGCGACGGTGAACAGGGCGACGGGGAGGTCGATGCGCACCTGGTCGAGCCGGGGGAGCGATGCCGGCGCGAGAGCGACAAGCCCGCCGAGGGCGGCATGGGCGATGGCGAAACCGAACAGGCTCCCCAATCCCGACACCAGGAGCGCCTCCATCAGCATGCTGCGGGCGAGGCGCCACCGGCTGGCGCCGAGCGCAGCGCGAATCGTGGACTCGCCACCACGCTGGATGGCCCGCGCGAGGAAGAGGTTGGTGGTGTTGGCGAGTGCGATCAGGAGCAGCAGCGCCGCGGCGCCGATCAGGGCGAGCAGCGGGGCTCGCGTGCGCTCGTTGAGTTGGTCGCGCAGGGGAGTGAGGACGACACCGTTCTTTCCGTACGTGGCGGGATATGCCTCACGAAGGCGATCGAACACGCGCTCGACGTCACGCGCAGCTACGGCCACTGGGACACCGTCCTTGAGGCGCGCGACTGCCTGCAGGTGGCGACAGTCGCGACACGCCGAGCCTCTGGTATCGGCGTAGCCGAGCGGGCGCAGGATCTCCGCCCCTGGATTCAGGACGCTTTCGTAGTTCGCCGGAAGGACGCCGATCACGCGGTGGTCCACGTCACCGAGCTTGATGGTGCGCCCGACGATGCCGGAGTCACCGCCAAAGCGCTGCAGCCACAGCTGGTGGGCGAGGAGGACGACGGTGGTGGCGTTCGGGCGGTCTTCTTCGGGCGTGAAATTGCGCCCGAACGCGACGCGGACACCCATGACGTCGAGCCAGTTGGCCGACACGGCAAGTCCCGTGAGGCGCGATGCGCCGGATTCGTCGGTGAGCGTCGGGGCGTAGAATCGGGCGGCGGCGACGTGGGCCAGGGTCGACGTCTCACGCCGGATGTCGGCAATCGTCTGGTAGCCGAGTCGCCCCGCGCTGCCGTCGCCGAAGCGTTCGCGGATCGTGACGATGCGGTCGGCGTCGCGGAATGGGAGCGCCCCCCACAGCGCCGGTCGGGCCACGGCGATGATGGCGCATGCCGCGCCGACACCGAGGGCGAGTGTCAGGCTGGCGGTGAAGGTGAAGCCGGGAGTGCGACGCAGGCGTCGCGCCGCCAACGTGAGATCGAAGCCGACGTCGGACATGAGCCCTCTGGTGAAGGGAATCGCCTGATGATCGTGCTCACGCCGAAGTGTCGCGGCGAGCGCCTCGCGCCAGAAGCGGCGACGTGCCGCGCGCACTGCCGCGGGAGACGCGGCGGCCTCGTGAAACGCCTCGATGAGGTCGCCCACCAGGAACTCGCGCTCGTGCTCCGGGACGCGGCGCTCGAGGAGCCAGAGCGCGAGGCGCGGCGGGCGCAGCGCGGCGCGATCCTCGGCCTGTGACATCACCCCTCCAGTTGCGCCGAGAGCCCGCGCGACAGCGCCCGCATCGCCTGCCATGCCTCGGCGACTGCGGCGCGACCGGCGGGGAGCACATCGTAATGCCGCCGTCGCCGCCCCCCGCGCTGGGGGAGCGGATCGCCGATGCGCGACTGCACGTAGCCCTTCTCCTCGAGACGGGCAAGTGCCGTGTACACGGCACCGAGCGTGACGTCGCGTTCGGCGCGCTCGGCGATCTCGCGCTGGACCGCGGCGCCGAAGCCGTCGTCACCGAGGCGCAGGAGCGCCAGCATCACCAGTTGTTCGAGATCGCCAAGAGGCATGTCATATCTCCGTGATATACGAATATATGATCGAGCCCGATCGCGCAATGGGGGGAGCAAAGCGACGCCCGCGTCCGCGCCCCGCTACTTGGCCCGCGCCGGCGGCACGAATCTCCTGGACTGCCGCTCGTACGCATGTGCCATCGCCAACACCTTGGCGTCCTCCCCAGGCAGCGCGACGATCGAGAGATTCATCGCCGGCATCCCGTCTGCCCCATACCCCGCCGGCACCGACACCTCCGGCAGCCCGAGCCAGTTGCCGTAGCTGAGCGTGGTTCGGATGTCGGGCCACTTGTCGACCGCACGCGGCGCATTGAACGGCATGGTCGGATACACCATCGCCGCCACTCCCGCCTTCCGCATGCTTGCGTCGAGCATCGCCACGGCCTCGGCGCGCGAGCGGGCGAAGGATCTCCCGGCGGAGTCGTGCTCCATCGGCTGGTCGAGGAGTGGCTCGCACTCCTCGTACGTCTTGGGGAGCACGTCGTAGAACCCGCGATAGGCGGCGTATCCGCGACGGACGGCAGCGCGCGGGTCGTGAGTGCGACCGGCAAAGTACTTCAGCAGGGCATTGGCGGTGGGGGCCGGCGAGTTTGCATCCGGCGGAACGTCGCCGCGCACGCGCGCCGACGTGGTGAAGTCGTCGCGGTAGGTCATGCGGGTGACCGGCGGGGCGTACGGTTCGACGATTGCGCCAGCGAGGCGCAGGTCGCCCACCGCTCGGTCCCATACGGCCAGCGCCTCGGTGGTCATCTGCGGGCGCGCGATGTTGGGCTCGGCGAGGCCGAGCCTAACGCTGGACAGTGCGTCGTCGCGCAGCGCGGCGAGCGGGGCGCCGTTCCATGCCCCGGTGAGGGCGAGCGGGTCGGACGGGTCGGCGCCGGCGATGACGGCGAGGTAGAGCGCCGCGTCGGCCACCGTCCGCGCCAGCGGGCCGTGTGTGTCGAGATAGGGCCAGGTGGGGATCACCCCGGTGCGCGGGACGAGGCCGAAGGTCGGCTTCATCCCGACGATGCCGGTGAACTGCGCAGGGATGCGGTTCGAGCCGCCGTCGTCGGTGCCGAGTGCGGCGAAGGCCATCCCGGCGGCAACGGCGACCGCCGAGCCGGCGCTCGACCCGCCGGGGGTGCGCGTCCCGGTGCGGTCGTAGGGGTTGAGGACCTGCCCGGTGTGGCTGCTGGTCCCGTTACCGCGATAGGCGAAGTCGTCGGCCGCCGTCTTCCCGAGGACGATTGCACCTGCGGCACCAAGGCGGGCGATCTCGAGGGCGTCGCGCTGCACCGCCTCGGGGAAGAGGCGCGCCCACTCGGCGCTCGACCCGGTGGTCGGGAGCCCCTTCATGTCGTAGATCGACTTGGCGAAGACGGGGACGCCGTCCAGCGGCCCGCGCATCCGGCGCGCTCGACGGCGCGCGTCGGATGCTCGCGCTTCGGCTGGGGCGGCGTCGGAGAGCGCGTCGATGGCGTGCCAGGCCACGCCGTCGGCGCGGCAGCGCGCGAGTGCCGCGGCGGTGACTTCGGCAGACGACCATTGCCCGCGGCGGCGCCCCGCCTGGAAGGCGGCGATCGTAGCGTCGAGCGGGTTGCTGCTGGCGGGGACCCACTCGGGGAGCGGGAGGATGGCGAGGGCGGCGAGCTGGGCGAGCGCGTCGCGGCGGGTGAGTGTCATCGGGGGCCTCAATATCCCTTGGCCAGACCGGTCCCACGCGGCTCGGCGACTCCTTCCCACCTATTGCCGCTCCGCATGATGCTGTGAACCCATGCCAAGGTCCCCCACGGCGAGATCTTCACGGCGTGGCCGAGCGGGGCCATCATTGTCGCCGCCGTGTCGGCCCACGCGCCGCGCTCCACGAACACCGAGTCGGGAACGTCCTGGTGATGGAACTGCGGGGCGGCCATGGCCTCGGCGAGCGGCTTGTGGAAGTCGAGGACGCTCACGATCAGGTGGGCGACTGCTGTGATGATGTAGGCACCGCCGGCCGCACCGGTCACCAGCACCGGCGCGCCGGCCGAGTCGAGGACGACGGTTGGCGTCATGCTCGACAGCATGCGCTTGCCTGGCGCAATGGCGTTGACTTCTCCCTGCACGAGCCCCATCTGGTTCACCGCGCCCACGGCGGTGGTGAAGTCGTCCATCTCGTTGTTGAGCAGGAACTGCGCGCCAGGCACGGTGAATGCCGCGCCGTAGCTGTCGTTGATCGTCGTGGTGATGGCGACGGCGTTGCCGTGCGCGTCGACCACCGAGAAATGCGTGGTGTGTCGCTTTTCCCTCGGTGCCGCCGCCGGCGCGCTCCCCGACGACGTCTTGCCGATCTCGTTGCGCAACACCGCTGCTGTATCCTTGTTGAGAAACGATGCGAAGGGGATCCGCACGAAGGCGGGGTCGCCGAGCAGGGCATTGCGCCGCGCGAAGGCGCGGCGCTCCGCCTCGGCCATCACATGAATGGCCTGCGGTGTGCGCCAGCCGAGCGCTGGAAGGTCCTCCCCTTCGAGGATCCCGAGGATGAGGGCGAGGGTGAGCCCTCCCGAGGACGATGGCGGCATGGAGAGCACACGATGCCCGTGGTACTCGAACTCCACCGGGGGGCGCCAGATGGGGCGATACGACCTGAGGTCGTCCTTGCTGATGATCCCGCCACCCGCCTTCATGGCGGCGACGATCAGGTCGGCGGTTTCGCCGGAGTAGAAGCCGCGGCGACCGCGGTCGGCGATTCGGCGCAACGTGGCGGCGAGGCCGGGAGCGCGCCAGGCGGAGCCGATCGCGCGGAACTTGCCACCCTCCAGGAACAGTGCGGCGCTGGTGGAGTCGCGTTCCAGACGTTGCGAGGTGCCCTCGCCATCCTCAGCGAATGCGCTGTCGATGGCGAAGCCCGAGTCGGCGAGGGTGATCGCTGTCTGCAGCAGCTCGGCCCACGGGCGCGTGCCGAACTTGCGGTGTGCTTCGTACAAGCCGGCTACCGTTCCCGGCACGCCGGCGGCGAGTGCTCCGTTCACCGAGCGATCGGTGAGCGCTCCCTTGGCGTCGAGATACATGTCGCGCGAGGCGCCCGCGGGAGCGGTCTCCCGGAAGTCGAGGGCGACGTTGGCGCCG
>DAIESF010000349.1 GCA_027346425.1 Gemmatimonadota bacterium
CGAGATCGACAGCCATGTGGGGGTCGGGACGGTCGTGCGGGTGATGATTCCGCCGGTGAGCGAAGCGCCACCGGCGGCCCTCGAGGCGCCGAGGGGACGCCACGCGACCCCCGTACCGGGCGTCAGGACATCTCCGGCGTAGGGCGCTACGCGGTGCGATTAGCTTCCGAGGCAGGTCGGTCGGCGGTGTTGGGGCGTTGCGTGCATCGCCCTTCGTCCGATCACTCGCCCGCCCGATCCCTCGCTCAATCGCAATCCGCAGCCATGTCACAGGCAACGTCGTTTCCGCGTGAGCGCATTCGCATCACGCTGCTCGAGAACATCCATCCCGCCGCCCGCGAGACGCTGGAGGAAGCGGGGTACATGGTCGAGCTCATCCCCCGCGCACTCGAGGGCGATGAACTCAACGCCGCCGTGGCCGCGTCGCACCTTCTCGGGGTCCGCTCGCGCACGAAGATCCGCGCGCCCCAACTCGCGCATGCAGGGAAGCTCCTCGCCATCGGTTGCTTTTCGGTGGGGACTGACCAGGTGGCGATCGGCGATGCGGCACAAGCCGGCGTCCCCGTCTTCAACGCCCCGCACGCCTCCACGCGCAGCGTCGCCGAGTTGACGATGGGCCACGTGGTGGCGCTCGCGCGCCGGATCGGCGAGAAGAACCTCAAGCTGCACCGCGGCGAGTGGGACAAGTCGCTGGCCGGGGCACACGAGGTGCGCGGGCGCACGTTGGGCATTGTCGGTTACGGGCACATCGGGCAGCAGGTGGGGATTCTGGCCGAGGCGTTCGGGATGCGCGTGATCTTCCACGACATCCAGAAGAAGCTCCCGCTGGGGCTCAACCGTCCGGTCTCCTCGCTCGACGCGCTGCTCGATGAGGCGGACTTCGTCTCGCTCCACGTCCCCGACACCCCGCGCACCCGCGGAATGATCGGTCCCTCGCAGCTCGAGCGCATGAAGGCGGGGAGCTATGTGATCAACCTGTCGCGCGGAAGCGTGGTGGACGTCGAGGCGCTGCGCACCGCGCTCCGGAGCACGCACATCGCCGGCGCGGCGCTCGACGTCTTTCCGACGGAACCGGCGCCGACCAACGCAACGTTCGACGTCGGCTTCACCGACTTCCCCAACGTCATCCTGACTCCTCATATCGGCGGCAACACCGAGGAGGCGCAGCGGAACATCGGCATCGAAGTGGCCAACTCGTTCATCGGCTTCATCGACCGCGGCTCGACCGAGGGGGCGGTGAACTTCCCGAACGTGAACCTCCCCGAGATTCCCGACACGCACCGGATCCTGAACATCCATCGCAACGTCCCCGGCGCCCTGGCCGAGGTGAACCGGATCGTCTCCGAGGTGGGAGCCAACATCGAGGCGCAGCAGCTCGCCACGACGCGTGACATCGGCTACCTGGTGATGGATGTGAACAAGGAGCTGTCCGACGAGGTCAACAGCCGCATTGCCGCGCTGCCGATGAGCGTGCGCACGCGCATCCTGTACTGACGTCGATGACCGAGGGGACGAGGCTGCGGAGCGAGGCGCTCGCGGGCGACGTCGCCACGCGGCCGACGTGTGTGCGCATTGCGCCTGACGGCGCGTCCGTCGTCGACTTCCTGCACGACGAGTCCAAGCTCGCCGCGCCGTCGGTGGCGTCGCTGGCCATCCCGCAGTCGCTCGCGGAGTTGCGCGCGGTGCTGGCCTGGCATGCACGGGAGGGACATGCGGTCGCCGTCTCGGGGGCGCGTACGGGTGTTACCGGCGGGGCGGTGCCGGACCCCGCGTCGCACCTCGTCTCGCTGTCGGCGCTCCGCGGACTCTGTGGCGTCGACGCCGACGGGGAGGTGCCGACCGCGACCGTTCTCGCGGGGACGTCGCTTGCCGAGTTGAACGCCTACCTGGCGGCCAATCATCCCGGCGTCGTCTTCCCTGTCGACCCGACGGAGACATCAGCCTCGCTGGGGGGGATGGTCGCAACCAACGCCGGGGGGGCACGCACCTATCGCTTCGGGGCGATGCGGGAGTGGGTACAGGGACTCACCATCGAGCTGGCCAGTGGTCGTACCCTGCAACTGCAGCGGGGACGCGAGCGGAGTAGGAACGGCGTACTCTGGCTCGAGGATGGTGGCGAGCCACGCCGCCTTGAGATCCCGGCTATCCCGAAACCGGCGACCAAGAACGCCGTCGGCTACGGTTACACGCCCGACGGCGATGCCATTGATCTCTGGATCGGGGCAGAGGGGACGCTCGGCGTCGTCAGCGAGGTTACGGTGCGCCTGCAGCGGGAGCACGAACGGCGCCTGGGTGCGCTGCAGTTCTGGAGTCGAGTTTCCGACGCGTTCGCCTTTGTGAATGCGCTGCGCGCCGAGCGCGGGCTACGCACCACGGCGATCGAATTCCTGGATGCGCGCTCGCATGCGCTGGCGCGCGAGAGCGGGAAGCCGGCGGTCGAGCGTGTGCTGCAGTCGGCCGGCGATGCCGAGTGCTCGACCTTCATCGAGATCGGCTATGAGGGGGACGAGGAGCTGGCCGAGATCGCGGAGCGTCTCGATGCGCTCGTCCGAGCGGCGGGGGGAGACCCGGAGCATTCGCTGGCCGGGGCGACGGAGGGCGAGCTCAAGGATATCCGCGCCTTCCGGCATGCGGTCCCCGAGCGGGTCAACGCCATCATCGCGCAGCGTCGCGAGCGGCACCCGGGCCTACACAAGATCGCGACCGACATGGCGGTGCCCGACGCGGCGCTCGGGTGGGTCTTCGGCCGGTACCGGGACGTGATCGGCGGCGCGGGTCTCGACTATGCGGCCTTCGGGCACGTGGGGAACAACCACTTCCATGTGAACATCCTGCCGCGCGACGAGGCGGAGTTGGCGCGGGCGAAGGAGTGTTACGCCGTTTTGGCGGAGGAGATCGTAGCGCGCGGAGGGAGCGTGGCCGCCGAACATGGGATCGGCCGCATCAAGAAAGGGTTCCTTGCCGTGCAGTATGGGGAAGGGGTGCTGGCGTCGCTTCGCGCAGTGAAGCGCTGGGCTGACCCCGGCTGGCGACTCAATCGCGGCGTCCTGATCGACCCGTGAGCCGTGCACGTGATGTGGAAAGTTCCTGTTCGGAAGCGTGATGCCAGAGATTTGGCGGGTGGGTGGTGCCTAGCGAGTGCGGAGTGGAATGAAGGTGAGGCCAACGCACATAACATTCTTTCTTTGTGCGTTTTAGGTTGCGGCATCTCTGGTGAAAGCTGATGTCACTCACAGAGTTCGTCGGCCCACGAAATGTAGTTGCCTCGACAGCCCCCAACTTCGTAGAATCACGCCATGCGATCGATCTCTCCTGCCCGCGAATACGACGTGCCAGCGCTGGCCGACCTTAACAATCGGTACGCGCCCGAGGGGCTCACGCTTCCGAGGTCGCCTGCATTCGTCGAGGCGCACATCGACGACTACCGGGTCGTGCGCGACGACGATGGGCATGTGGTCGGGTGCGTGTGTATCGACGAGTACTCGCCATCACTGGTCGAGCTCGTCTCATTGGCTGTCGATCCGGCACAGCAGGGGAAGGGACTCGGCGCCCAACTGATTCGGGCAGCGGTCGAGCTCGCGGCCAAGCGAGGCTATCCGGAGATCTTCGCGGTCTCGTTCTCCGACAGCCTCTTCCAGCGGTGCGGCTTCCACTTCCAGGACATCGAGAAGTACCCGGAGAAGAAGAGTCGGTACGACAAGGTGTCGGTGGACGAGTGGACCATCGGGCACAAGCACTGCTTCGCCATGTCGCTGCCCGCGCATGAGACCTAGCCTCCGACACCTCCCTCGCGGGCGAAGTTGTTTCCCTTCGAACTCAAGACGGCCCCCGAGCGCGGGGGCCGTCTTCGTTTGGAGCGGGGCCGACTGGGGTGTGTAGTCCGCCCCTAGCGCGTCATCTCGTGCTTCGGCATGCAGCCGTGCTCGACCGTCTCGAACTTCTCGTGGATGGCGGTGATCGCCGCCTTGAGTTCGCTCTCCGTGGCCCCTTTCGACACCTGATCGGCTAGGGCGGCGGCGCTGGTGGCGAGGGCGTCGACCGCTCCCTTGGTGTCGCCCGTGGCGCAGGATGCCGGGGCAGTGGAGGCCGCCCAGGTTCTGGCCTGGGCGGAGAGGTCGGCGGCCTTGGCCTTGAGCGGGGCGAAGTCATCCTTCTCGGCTGCGGGGTGATACGTGGCGGCGAGCGTGGCGTGGAAGGCGTCCATCTCCTTCCACTGCGACATGCTGTGCCCCTTCATGTCATGCCCCTTCATGTCCGCGCCCTTCATGTCGTGCCCTTTCATGTCGTGCCCCTTCATTGCTGCGGAATCCTGCTTCTGTGCGCCGCCGTGCTGGTGCTGCTGCTGGGCACCGGCGGTTGAAGCGGCGACGATGATGAGGGAGGCGGCGATGGCATAGCGCGCGAACGAGAGGCGCATAGAATACTCCGAGAGTGATGGTTCGTGATGTTTGCAGAAATCTAACGCAGAGGCGGGGCGAGCCATATGTTGCCCGCGCGACTGGACACTCCTCGGCGTCGATCGGGGACGGCCGGGGAATCGGCCCCCCCTTCAACCCTCGGAGGGGGTGATCCGTTGAAGGCACGGCGCCGCGGGGCGACCGGCGGGGCGACCGGCGAGGCGACCTGCCGGTCGACCGGTCGTCGCCGCGGCGAGTACCCACAAACTCTGGAGCGAAAGCGATGACATCCCGTTTCACGCGTGGACTGGTGGCGGTGACAGGGGCGGTGCTCCTCGCGGCGTGGGGAGCGCCGCTGATGGGGCAGGATGCGGACCCGGCGCCGAAGCGCGCCGAAGGTGAGGGGCCGTTCGATCGCCTCATCATTCGCGGCGCTACGCTGATCGACGGCCAGGGTGGGCCGCCGCGCGGGCCGGTGGACATCGTGATCGAGAAGAACCGGATCGTGCAGGTCGCCGAGGTCGGCTATCCCGGGCTTCCCATCGATGCGGCCAGGCGCCCCAAGGGGCCGGCGCGCGAGATCGACGCGACCGGGATGTACGTCATGCCCGGGCTGATCGACCTGCACGTGCACACCTGCGGAAAGCCGAAGGCGCCCGAGGCCGAGTACTGCTACAAGCTCTGGCTGGCGCACGGGATCACGACGGTGCGCGGTGTCCCGTTAGGCGGCTTCGAGTGGTCGGCGAGCGAGGCGAAGCGGTCGGCGGCCAACGAGATCACCGCCCCGCGCCTCGTGAACTACCAGCGCATCGGGACGGGGAAAGGGTGGACCGGCGGGCAGATCACCACGCCGGAGAAGGGGCGCGAGTGGGTGCGCTGGGCCAAGACGCAGGGCGTCGAGGGGCTGAAGCTCGGGGCGCACGAGCCGGAGATCATGGCCGCCGTCCTCGACGAGGCGAAGAAGCTCGGCATGGGATCGACCGCGCATTTGCAGCAGACGGGCGTGACCAACATGAACGCGATGCAGGCGGTCCGTCTCGGCCTCGGCGCGGTGACGCACTACTATGGGATTTTCGAGTCGATGTACGAGGGGACGCAGATCCAGCCGTACCCTGCCGACTACAACTACTCGGACGAGCAGTGGCGCTTCGGCCAGGTGGCCCGGCAGTGGAGCCTGGTCAAGCCGAAGAGCGCCAAGTGGTACGCCTTCCTTGACACGCTCAAGAAGTACGACGCCACGCTCGACCCGACGATGACGACGTACATGTCGGGGCGGAACCTGATGTATCGCCGCACGGCCGAATGGCACGAGAAGTACACGCTGCCGTCGCTCTGGGACTTTTACACGCCGAACCGTGAAAACCACGGCGCGTACTTCTACGACTGGACCACGTGGGACGAGGTGGCGTGGCGCCGCTTCTACAACGTCTGGATGGAGTTCATCAACGACTACAAGAACATGGGCGGGCG
>DAIESF010000364.1 GCA_027346425.1 Gemmatimonadota bacterium
GGTTGAAGGGGTCGGCGTCGCGCACGCGCCGGGCCAGCGCCGCCGCGTCGCGCGCCCTCCCCAGGTCGAGCCACTGCTTGACGACGATCTGCCCGCTGCGGACGAAGATCGAGCGGAGCGTGGTGCGCTCCCGCTCGACCCAGAGTTCGAACTCCTGCGCCCCCGAGGCGGCAAAGTCGGGGAAGAAATCGCCGCGGTAGAGCGAGACGACGCGGACCAGCTCCCCGTCGGCCGAGGCGGCGAGCAACTCGTCGCGATCGCTCGGCATGGGGTAGCGCAGCGTCAGCGTCTCGCCGGCGCGCTCGAGGGTAACCTCGTCGCCCAGCTTCTGCTTGAGGAGCCACAGATGGTGGCGGAGGGCGTGCCGCCCACCCTCGCTCTCGAGGTCGGCCCACAGGAGGTGGACGAGGTGGTCCCTGGTGGCCGACCGCGCCGGCGCGGCGCTGAGATAGGTGAGGAGGGCGAGGAGCTTGGAGGAGTCGAGGAGCGTGGTCGTGCTCCCGTCGCCCTCGAGTCGGTGGAGAGCGGCGGCGCCCAGGGTGCGAAGGTGAAGGTGTGGGGCGAGCACCTGGCGGAAGAACGGGAAGTCGAGCGGGGCGACCGTGCGCGGTGCACTCGGAATGCATCGAGAAGATGCCCCGGATCGGGGGCGTCGGCGAGGCTGTTGCGCCGCCGCAGCATCACGGCCGCAAATAGCGTCCAGCGCGTCTCGCCTCCGTCTTTCCGTGGCCGCTCGTGACACGCTTCGGGGGCACGCGTGGAACATCGGCTCGCCCCGGTTGGTTATCCTTCCCGACCCCCGCCAGCCACCGCGACCACATCCTGACCGCCCGCATGCGAGTTCACACCAAGGAAACACAGGCCAGCATGACGCCGCAGCGCGCGCTCGAATTGCTGCAGGAAGGGAACCTGCGCTTCGTCAGCAACCTCAAGGCGAATCGCGACCTGCTTCAGCAGGCCAACCTGACTCGCGACGGGCAGTGGCCCTTCGCCACGATCCTCTCCTGCATCGACAGCCGCACCTCGGCGGAACTCATCTTCGACCAGGGGCTGGGCGACATCTTCTCGATCCGCATCGCCGGGAACATCGTCAACACCGACATCCTTGGCAGCATGGAGTTTGCCTGCAAGGTGGCGGGGAGCAAGCTGGTCGTCGTTTTGGGGCACAGCAGCTGCGGGGCCGTGAAGGGGGCGTGCGACCACGTGGAGATGGGGAACCTCACCGAGCTGCTCGCCAAGTTGCAGCCGGCCATCTACCAGGAGCGCACCGTCACCGAGCCGGACCAGCGCACGTCGAAGAATCGCGAGTTCGTGGAGAACGTCGCCCGCATCAACGTGATCCGGTCGGTGCAATCCATCGTCGACCGCAGCTTCATCCTCGAGCAGCTGATCGAGGAGGAGAAGATCGGGGTCATCGGCGCCATGCACGACCTCGACTCCGGCATGGTCGAGTTCTACGACGACACCCGCGTCTTCTCCAAGGCAGACATGGTGCGGCTCAAGCTGGGGTGAGGGGCCGCCTACCGGGCCAGCCCCTCCAGGATCGTCTTGGCCTCGGCGAAGTACCCCTTCAACCTGGGGATCTCGCTCCCCTGATATCCCGCCTCCAGCCGCTGCTCCGACACGCCTAACGCGCGCAGCAGGTCGGCGGCGGCGGCGCGGCGGGCCGCTGGTTCGGTGCTCCCCTTCTTCCCGATCCAGATGGGCGCGGTGTGGGCGAACGAATACTCCCCCATCGCCGGCCAGCCATCGACCGTGGGGCCGACGACGCGCGCCGCGACCCAACCGCCGGCCGGGAGGCGCACCTTGCCGAGGAAGGTCCGCCGCCCCGACGCGTCGAGTGCCCCGCCGGTCCACACCGTGCGCCCGTTCACCACGAGGGCGATGCTGTCCACCGGGACGGCCGAGGCGACCGACAGCTCGAACGCCATCTCGCGTCCGCCAGATGCAATCACGTCGCCCGGCTGCTGCTCGCCGACCTTGAGCTGCACCATGGGGCCGTTGGTCACGAAGGAGCGACCGGCCTTGAGCGCCGCGAAGTAGTTCTCCCAGTTGAAGGCGCCATCGGGGCGCACGTAGACGCGGGTGCTCCCCACGGCCATGGTGCGGTGGAAGTCGGTCATCACGTCGGTCCCGCCCGACGGGGCGACGGGGAAGCCGGCGTTCAGGATGCGATACCACAGCTCGGTCGTCCCGACCGAGTTGCTCCAGAGGCAAACGATCTCCAGCAGGTCGATGGCGCCGTGCGCGGCGTCGGCGACGAGGGCAACGGGGATGGAGCCGAGTGTGGTGTCGGTGAAGGGGTTGCGGTTGCCGCTGATCGGGTGGACGTAGTATCCCGCCCCGCCCTGCTTTCGCCCGAAGGCGATCGGCTCGGCGTTGGTCCGGTCGTCGCGCCCATACACCTCATAGCCGGGGCCCCACACCCACGGCCAGAACATCTGGTCGGTCCCGATCAGCCCCACGTGCCCGAGGAAGTGCGACCGCACCTCCTGCGCCCAGCGCACGAGCGGGCCGTTCGTGCCTAACGACTTCCACTGGAAGAGCCACTGGTCCTCGAACCGGTTGTGCAGGTTGGCGATCATCGGCGTCGCCACGTCGAGGTCCTCGCCGGCCATGAGCGGGAAGAGTTCCTGCGGCTGCAGGGCGAACTGGCCGCCGTAGTTGAGGTGGAAGTGGTGGTCCGCCGAGTACCACCCGGCGCGCTGCGCGTTCCACAGCGGGGTGAGGGAGAGGGAGGCATTGGCGCTGGCGCCGGGCGCGACCGTCGCCGTCGCCGTCACCTCGCGCGTCGCCAACCCGTGCACCGCGCGCACCGTCACCGCGCCGGCCGGGACGTCCATCGTCATCGTCCCCGACGAATAGAAGAAGACGCGCCCATTCTGCCCGTCGAATCGCGACATCCCCTCGGCGGGGATGAGCGGGTGCCCAGTGGCGTCGGTCACCGAGAGTCGCGCCGCCACGGTCGCTGCGGCGCTCCCGGCGGCGCCGCACTCCGGGCAGCGCGTCTCGATCACCAGCCGCCCCATCGGTACGCCCCAGTCCCAGGAGCGGACCGCCACTTCCTGCGGTTGGCCGCCGATGGCCGGCACGCGGTAGAGACGCGCGACGTGCCGGTCGTCGCCCTCGGAGTAGTAGATCCACCGGCCGTCCTCGCTCCACGCAGGATCGATCGGGCGCCCGCCGTTGCGGCCGACGAGCATGATGGAGACGCCTGGGCGCTCGGTGGAGGTCAGGCGCAACTCCCATCCGTTGGCCCCCGGCCATGGGTAGGCGACGAGGTTGCCATCGGGAGAGAGCGCGGGACGCGTCTGCGAGACGATGTTCCCGGTGAGGAGGGTCCGGTCGCTGCCGTCGGCGATGGTGCGCAGCCGTACCTGGTCGCCCGCGCGCGTCTTGGACAGGTAGACCATCCGCTTGCCGTCAGGGGCAAGCTGGGGGCGGAGCTCGATCCCCGCCTCGGTCGTCAGGCGCGTCTTCGTCCCGGCCGCGATGTCATGACGCCACAGGTCGAGGTCGCCGCTCGTGGCGTTGGCGTAGACGATCGCCTTCCCGTCCGGGGTGAAGACCGGGTCCATCGCCATTCCGCGATCGAGCTCGGTCTCGCGCCCGCTCGCCATGTCGCGCAGGATCACGGCGAGCGTTCGCGAATCGTCGCGTACGAAGGCGACCGAGCGACCGTCGGGCGACCACGCCGGGCGCGAATCGACGCCGGCGCCGCTGGTCAGGCGCGTGGCCACACCCGTGGCCGGGTCGAGGCGCCAGAGCCACCCGCGCGACGCGAAAACGATCCCTCCCGTGGCCGACTCGGCGAAGTCGAGTACCCCCGCCGACATGATAGGGAGTTCGTATCCCTCGAGGTAGACGTGATGGCCGTACCCGGCGTTCTTCGGGTACCGGTTCAACCATTGGGCGCCTAACGCCTTGGGGGCGACGAGCGTGGCGGGGGACGACGCGACGAGGAGCGCGGCGACTGCCGCGCGGCGGAACGACAGGGACATGTGACGACCGAGAGGAGGAGGCGCGTTGCAGCTGCGGGGCTCGGCACCGATCGCCGGCGCGCACAGCTACCAGCGGCCAAGTCTGCACCCCGTGCACCCCCCGCGCAAACGGGCGGGATACATGCGGGAACGACGGTGAGGTTAGAGCGAGCGAATGATCGAACAGCGCCGCACGCAGCACGCGCGCACGGAACGCGCCCACGGGACGCGCGCACAGAACCCGCGCACAGAACCCGCGCACAGAACCCGCGCGCAGTACGCGAACGCCACCTCCCTCCCCTACGCTGCCCGCCCCCCCGTGTCCCGTCTCCCGTCTCCCGCCTGCTCCCCCCGCTTCCCCCGCCCACGGAACGACGCCCCCGTGATCAACCGCGACCCGCGCTGGTACGCGAAGTACGCCCACGCCCACTGGATCAGGACGGTGATCCGGTTCCGGAAGCCCACGAGGTACATGATGTGGACGAAGAGCCAAAGCAGCCACGCCGGGACGCCGGTGAAGTCGACGGTCCCGAAGTCGGCGATTGCGCGGTGTCGCCCGATGGTCGCGAGGTCGCCCTTGTTGAAGTAGCGGAACGGCTTCCGCTCCTGGTGGCGCAGGGTGCGGAGGACGTTGCGCGCCGCCCACCCCCCTTCCTGGTTGGCCGCAGGTGCAACGCCGGGGACGAGCTTCCCCCCCTCACGCTGCACCGACGCCAGGTCGCCGACCACGAAGACCTCCGGACGCCCGGGGATCGACAGATCGGACTCGACGGCGACCCGCCCGATGCGGTCGACCGGAACGCCCAGCATCCTGCCGAGCGGCGAGGCCGCATTCCCGGCCGCCCAGAAGACGGTGCGGGTGGGGAGGCGCTCCTCGCCCACGTACACCGCATCGTCCTCGATGCGAGTCACAATCGAATCGAGCCGAATCTCGACCCCCAGCTCGGCGACGTCGTGAAACGCGTCGGCCGACAGGTGCTCGGGGAACGAGGGGAGGATCCGGCTCCCCCCCTCGAGGAGGATCACCCTTGTTTTGCGCGTGTCGATGCAGCGGAAGTCGTCGTGCATCACGTC